>DASTKE010000767.1:0-10000 GCA_035716105.1 Ktedonobacteraceae bacterium
ACTCCTACGAAAGCGGTTGATGAATTTATAACGACCCTGCGCTTCATCCTGTTATTTGGCGTAATCGGTGCGCTCAGCATCGCTATCGCACTGACATTCCCATTAGTAGGTGCAGCCTTGCACCCACTGGTAGACATGGAGCGAACGAGCCGGCGCATCGCCGCCGGAGCGCTTTCCATGCGGCTTCAGACCCCGCTCACCAACGATGAAATTGGGCATCTGGCCCTCTCATTTAATCGCATGGTGGCACAGCTCGAAACCGCGTTCAAGCGCCAGAAGCAATTCGTCTCCGATGTATCCCATGAACTGCGTACACCGCTCACTGCCTTGAGTGGGAGCCTGGAAATGCTGCTGATCGGCGCGGACAGGGGCGATACCGAAGCCACACGCCGCCTCGCTCGCGGCATGTACGCGGAAGTGCAACGAATGCACCAGCTAGTCGAGGATCTCCTGGCCTTAACACGGCTTGACGAGGGGCAATTAATCCTGCGTGAAGATACCATCGATATTCATACAGTCATCGATAAGGTGTACGATCAAGCACAACAGCTAGCTCACGGGCAGGAGATTCGCCGGGAAATCGCTCCGGATACGCCACTCGTGCAGGCCGATACCGATAGACTGCAACAGGTCTTGCTCAACATAGTGGATAACGCACTGAAGTTTACCCCCTCGGATGGTTCCATAGTGCTTTCGGCTCATGGCGAAGGGTTGGCGGCAGCGATCATCGAGATACGCGATACCGGCAAAGGCATTCCACCTGATGCCCTGCCCCATGTCTTTGATCGCTTCTACCGGGCAGACCCGGCGCGCAGTCGAGACCCGCAGAGCATGAGCGGCAATGGTCTGGGCCTCGCCATCGCAAAAGAGTTAATCGAAGCGCAGGGAGGCACCATCTCCATCAGCAGCACCCCTGCTGATGGTACAACCGTCACCATTCAACTGCGTGCAGCGCCGGCAACGCTGCATGTTCAGCTACATTGAACCAGAGTATCACTATTCACTATTCCAGCGCAGTGAGAGGAAGCAGCACACTGAAGGTGCTGCCCTTCCCAGGAGTGCTTTCCGCGGTAATCTGACCACCCATTTGTTCGACCAGCGTCTGCGCGATGGAAAGTCCCAGACCGGTTCCCTGGCGCGAGCGTGCGCGGTCTGTACGATAGAAACGCTCGAAGAGGTGCGGAAGTTCAGCAGGGTCAATACCGATGCCAGTATCGCGCACACGCAGTACCGCGTGATTCTCCTCTCGCTCTAATGAGACGATGACGCGGCCTCGCTCCTCCTCGCTGCTCGCTGGTGTGTATTTTATGGCGTTATCGAGCAGGATGAGCGCCACGCGGCGCAGCATCTCTTCATCGCCCCGCACGCGCACAGGCACAATGCGGCCAATCTCCAGCTTCAGCGGCGAGCCTTCCAGGCTCAAGCGCCGCCGAAGTTGGCGAATCAGTTGGAGCACCGTATGATCTAATTCCACAAGCTGTGTTCCCTGTGTGCTGCCCGCTTCCGTTATTTCCTGTGCCTCCGTTTTAGGGAGCGTATCCACGTTGGCATCGGCACGAGCTAAGAGCAAGAGTTCCTCGACCAGCTTCGCCAGACGTAATGTCTCCTCGTGAGCATCTGCCAGCATGGTGCGGCGTTCTTGAGGCGGGAGTTCATCCATATGGCGCTGTAAGAAGGCGAGATTGCCCTGGATTGTCGTGAGCGGCGCACGGAGTTCGTGAGAGGCATCGGCTACAAAGCGACGTTGCGTGCGGGTGGCGCTCTCCAAAGCCGTGAGCATCTCATTGAAGGCATCCACAACCTGCGCCATCTCATCGTGCCCTTGAGATCGGGGGACGCGCTGGCTCAAGTTGCCCAGCCGGGTACCACGCGCTGTAGACAGGGCTATGGCCTGCGCCGTTGTCACAATCCCCGTTAGCGGTCGCAACACACGGGTAGCAATCGCCCAACTGCCAATCAATGTTCCACCCAGCGTCACTATTCCAGCTAAAAGGAGCAGCGTGCGTAAAAGGAGCAGCGTGGCGTCCGCGTCTTCCAGCGATTTGGCGACCAGCAGCACTCCGATGATCTGGCCGCTGGTCGGCAGTTCATCGCTCGATGCCGCACTATTTCCCACGTCTGCTACCCCTGCGCCTTCGTTCGCGACTGGCACTCTCACCGGGAGCGCCTCCACGCGCACATGCTCGCTACCTACAGTCGTGTCGTACCAGATCATTTGACCTGCAAGCACATCCTGCATTGTTTCCGTACTGACGGGGATATCCGTGGCGGTGCCACTGGCCGAGTGGTAGCGCGTATGTCCCTGCGCGTCAAGAATCTCGACGGCAACACCCGGATCACGGTACGTATCAACCACGTTCAAAGAGAGTTGCGCTGGCCAGTAGGGGGATGTTGGAGAAAGCGCTGGCTGGAGATCGAGCATAGCAATGCGTGCTTCGGCTCGCACCGCGCTGTCTACGCTCTGACCAATCGCATCCGTCGTCAACACCAGAATGAGAGCCGCAAAGCAAGCCAGCGCCACGATCAGCAGCGTGCCATACCAGAGCATCAGGCGCAGGCGCAATGAGCGCGGTCGTTGCACATCATGCTCAGGTATCGATCCGTTCGATTGCTGCCTGAGCAGGCGCACCTCCTGGTGCTGGTGCACCTGCTTGCCACGTGCTTGCTGTTCCCTGTTCCCCTGCTGCTGCCTCTTATTCCTTAAAAACATAGCCAACACCACGGACGGTATGAATCAATCGTGGCTCGCCATCAGCTTCCAGCTTGTTGCGCAGGTAGCCAACGTAAACCTCAAGCACATTGGAGGAGCCTTCAAAATCCAACCCCCACACCCGGTCTAGAATGATCTCACGGGTGAGCACCTGCCGGGGACGCTTCATGAAGAGGGCAAGCAACTCGTACTCAGTGGGCGAGAGTTCGATTTCGCGTGCGCCACGATGTGCCAGGCGTGTACCGGTATCCAGTTCCATGTCAGCGTAGCGCAACACCTCCTGGCGTTCCTCCTGGCTGCGACGCAGCAGCGCCTTCACCCGCGCCACCAACTCTTCCGGGGCAAACGGCTTCACCAGATAGTCATCCGCCCCTGTCTCCAAACCCTTCACACGGTCGATTACCGCGTCACGCGCTGTCAGCATCAGAATGGGAACGGTATCGCCCGCGGCGCGCAGGCGCTGTGCCACCTCCAGCCCATCGAGGCCCGGCAACATGATATCAAGCACAATCAGGTCGGGAGGACGCTCAAGTGTTCGCGTCAGAGCCTCGTTGCCAGTGGCCGCGACAGAGACACTATACCCTTCATAGGCCAGGATGCGTCGCAACAGATCGGTGATTCGCGGATCATCGTCCACCACCAGAATATGCGCTTTCATAAATTCTCCTCCAATCTTTGTCCGCTACGATGCCATCTTTCGAGAAAACCGCCATACACTTGAGCTTGAGTAATGACGTTTCTCCATCGCTTTTTCGTTTCTATCGAAAGTATAGCATAGTTCTACCATGCTAAGCTTTCTTACCCGGAAAGGAAGCGCCGCCGGTCCAACCAGTGCAAAGACGCTGCCTTGTTCTCTCTACGCTGCCTGGTGGGGAAAATTCTCGTGTACAGCAATTTGCACGAATACTCCACTTTGCACCACGCGCCCCTGCACACCACTTTCCGTCACTTGAAGGGCCACCAGGTAAGTCCATATTTCTCCTGCTCGCGCATCCCGCATATCGAAAGCGATTTCTGTCGATCGCGCCTGATGACGGAGTACCTGTCCTTCCCCGTACCAGAGGACGTGCAAGGGTTCTTGCATTCCGGTCATCTCAATGCAGTAGCGACCAGTGATTGGGTGAAGGGCCGCTTCCGCCTCAGTCACATGCAGTTTCATATCTCCCCGGATGCACACTTTTGGCTGCTCAAGCTCCCGGCTCGCTGAATAATCTGTCCTATACTCAGCAACATGGAGCAGCGGCGCTTCAAAAGGCCGACGTTGTGGTGGGAGCATTGTGTTCATAGACAGCATTTCCTTTCTTCCTCTGGTCACGCCAACCCCAAATCGGGCCAGTGTAACCCTCTTCTTCTGTACATGCGAAATCTTTTGACAAAGCATCGGGAACACGAGATATCCATGCTCCCGGATGCGGCGCTATGCTCTCCTGCCACAAGCATAGCCGAACAGTATGAATTGACGCTGTAGAATTCCTGAGATGGGACTGAGAAATGGACACATGCACTGCTACAGTTGCAACCCGGCAAAGACTCTGGTATATTTCTCATGTGTATCCGCTCAATAGCTTCACCACGTATACACACTAGCACATCCATAAGTTGCAACCCCATCCTGCAAAGAACGGAACACATGCTCTATCAGAATATATGCGCATCAGGCAAAACAACGCTTTTCTTAGATGCTCTCTGGGAAAGGAACAAAGATGATTTTCTCAACGCCGATTTGGCTGTGGCTCGCGTTTAATGGCTTTATACTTGTGATGCTTGCTCTTGACCTCGGCGTATTTCATCGCTCAGCCCACACCGTCTCCTTAAAAGAGGCTCTCGGTTGGAGCATCATGTGGATTCTGCTCGCGCTCATCTTCAATGCCGGCTTGTACGTATTGAGTGGACCAGAGCCAGCCTTGCAGTTTTTGACGGGCTATTTGATTGAAAAATCGCTCAGTGTAGACAATATCTTTATTTTCGTCCTGCTCTTCAGCGCCTTCAACGTACCCGCAGCTTATCAGCACCGCGTCCTCTTCTGGGGAGTGCTGGGAGCACTCCTCATGCGCGGCCTCTTGATTCTAGTAGGAGCAAGGCTGCTAGAAGACTTCCACTGGATTCTCTACCTCTTCGGTGCGTTCTTGATTATAACGGGCATTCGCATGGCCTTTCAGAAGGAAACAGAGGTACATCCTGAGCGCAATCCTCTCTTGAAGTTCGTTCGTCGCCTGGTTCCAGTCACCTCCGACTATCGAGGAAATCACTTTTTTGTGCGCCAGGGAGGGCAACTCTGGGTAACGCCATTGCTGCTGGTGTTGCTGGCCGTTGAGACGACCGACCTGATCTTTGCCCTGGACTCCATACCAGCAATTTTCGCCGTGACCACCAATCCCTTCATAGTCTACACCTCCAACGTATTTGCCATCCTGGGCCTGCGCTCGCTCTACTTCGTCTTTGCCAGCATCATTCACAAATTCTATTACTTACGTTTTGGGTTAGCCGTTATTCTGGTTTATGTTGGAATAAAAATGGTGCTGACAGACCTGTTCCATATTCCCACCCCGCTCTCCCTGCTCGTGATTGGCCTTGTACTTGCCGTCGCCATCGTAGCCTCTATGCTGCATTCACGCCGTATTCATCAAATGTCAGAACAGGCGGAACAACCCGGTACACAGGAGGCACCTGCGCCTCCCGCGGAGCCAACGACCAGAACGCAGGATTTTCGTGGACACTGAGAGTCGTCATGAAATGAAAGAATAACAAGGAAGGAAACAACAGCCATGCAACCACATGATCAACGGCAGGATACTCCTGTCTCTCCATCATCTCCACAGGAGTTCCAGCCACTTTCCAGACAGCTTCGGAATGCTATTCGCCAGCTTCCGAGAGGTGTGGAACGAGTCTTGTTCTTATTTTTGTTTATTGGGATATTTGTGGTTGGATGCCAACTCGGCGGCAGCACAGCCACAAACAACTCGCAAACGCAGACCGGCGGAGGCCCCCCGATTCCCCAGCTTGGCACAGCGAATATTGAAGCAGTGCGCGAGGCAGTGATCGCGAAGGTGCAGCCGGCCGTTGTCCAGATCAATACCAGAACAGGAAACGGCGGTGGGCTTGGTTCAGGCGTGATTATCGATAAACGAGGCTACATTATCACTAACAACCATGTTGTGCAGGGAGCACAGAGTGTCGAGGTCATCCTGTATGGTGGAGAGACCATTCCAGCACAAATCGTGGGAACCGATCCACCCGATGACCTGGCGGTGGTGAAGATAACTCCACCTGCCCATATTACCTTGACAGTGGCAATCCTGGGGGATTCCTCTCAATTGCGAGTTGGGCAAGATGTCCTGGCGATTGGCAACCCACTGGGCATCACACAGACCGTTACGAGCGGCATTGTCAGCGCGCTCAATCGTGTAGTCGGCACCATTCCTGATGCCATTCAGACCGACGCGCCCATCAACCCTGGCAATAGTGGTGGCGCACTGGTCGATCTGCGGGGCGAACTGATCGGCATACCCACTGCGACAGCGATTGATCCTGAATTCAAGGCTCCTGCCAACGGAGTCGGCTTTGCCGTGCCTTCCAATCGCGTCAAGTTCATCGCGCCACAACTCATTCAGAACGGCAGAGTCACCAATAGCGGGCGGGCAGCGTTAGGAGTGCAGGTCACTACCGTGAATCAAGCTCTGGCCGCGCAGAATCAGCTTCCCGTCGATCATGGGGCGCTCATTGTCAATATCACGGCGGGTGGGGCAGCGGCGCAGGCGGGGTTGAAAGCAGGTGATATCATAGTACAACTGGATGGCAAACCAGTTAACGATGTCTCAGGGCTGGGCGCTATCCTTCTCGGCAAGAAACCGGGGGATAAAGTCGCTGTGCAGGTCTACCGGGGAAGCCAGCAGCAGACGGTGAATGTGACGCTTGGTGAATTGCAGATCGGGGGAAGTACCCCGTAAGGAGATTGTGTTGCCATGCCTGCATCGTTTTTTGAAATGATTGTCACGTTGCTGCTCATTCTTCTCAATGGTGTCTTCTCTATGTCAGAGACGGCCTTTGTCTCCGCACGGAAGGTGCGTTTGCAGCAACGAGCCGATAGTGGAGATGCCAGTGCGCAGGCGGCACTTGATCTCATGAACGCGCCCAACCGGTTTCTTTCTACGGTGCAGATCGGGATTACCCTCATCGGTATTCTGGCCGGTGCGTTTGGTGGAGCGACGCTTGCTCAGTCCCTGGCGGTGTATCTCAAACAAATTTCCTGGCTTGTCCCTTACGCGGATACGCTGAGCCTGGGCATCGTCGTCGCGGTGATTACCTATCTATCACTGGTCATTGGCGAACTCGTACCCAAACGCATCGCGCTGAACTCACCTGAGCGCATTGCGACCGCGGTGGTGCGTCCTATGCGCCTGCTCTCGCGGCTGGCCGCTCCCCTCATCGCCTTTCTGAGCTTCTCGACCGAAGCCACCCTCCGCCTGCTCCGCGTGCGCCCGTCCTCTGAACCACCTGTAACCGAGGAGGAGATCACAACCCTGATCGAACAGGGCAGGCAGGCCGGAATCTTTGAGCCAACAGAGCAGGATCTGGTGGAACGGGTCTTCCGATTGGGAGACCGGCGAGTCCACGCGCTGATGACCCCTCGCATTGATATAGACTGGATCGATATCGACGACCCGGTCGACCAGATTCACCAGATCATTATTCAGAGTGGCCGCTCGCGCTTCCCAGTCTGCCAGGACGTGCTTGATAACGTGCTGGGCATCATCCATGTGAAGGATCTCTATGCGCAACTGGCGACCGGACAATCGCTGGACCTGCGCGCCATCGTCCAGCCAGCCCTGTTTGTGCCGGAAAGCACGCGAGCATTCAGCGTGCTCGAACGCTTCAAACAAACTGGAAGCACCATGGCCCTCACCGTGCAGGAATATGGTGAAATTGAAGGAATCGTCACCCTCACAGACTTGCTCGAAGCCCTGGTTGGCGATCTCCCAGAAGCAGGCGAACCAGGCGAACAAGAGGCTGTGCAGCGAGCAGATGGATCGTGGCTGCTGGACGGAGCACTTCCCGTGGAGCAACTCCAGGAGTTGCTGGATATCGAGCAACTGCCTGATCAGGCTTCTCACAGCTACGAGACGATGGGAGGACTCGTTATGCACCAGTTAGGGCATATTCCCGCCATCACCGATTCATTTACATGGGCGGGCTGGCGCTTTGAAGTCATGGATATGGATGGTCGCCGCGTGGACAAAGTGCTGGCAACACCCCTTCATCCCTAATGGGAATTCAGTCCAAACTCACATCTATTCAACCATTTCTGAGATGAGTATGAGTGTTGCCTGTATCTGGTTTAAGAGTTAAACACTCTCAGGCCAGATACAGGCAACACTCATACTCATCTCAGCTTCCTCTCTTACTATTACATTTCAAGCGAGGTGATATCGTGCTCCTTATCGCCATACGCTATGTACGTCTATTGAGAAAGGAAATCTCACATGAGATCGGACAAACGACTCGCTTCCAGGATCATGCCGGTTCTTCTTGGGGCGATGGCTCTGCTGATCGTGGCTTGTGGCAGCGCTCCCACACAGTCAGGTACAGCCAATGCCACCCAGAAGGCCCCTGCCGATCAGCAGGTTTACCGGATGACACAGGCTGGCATCTCAGACCTCCAAACACTCGACCCCGCGCTGACCACCGATCTGCCTTCCGCAACCGCCATCAACTTACTGTTCACGGGACTGGTACAGCTTGATGACCAGCTTAAAGTGCAGCCACAACTGGCGCAATCCTGGCAAGAAAGTGCCGATGGCCTTACCTGGACCTTCACTCTCAAGCCAAATTTGAAGTTCAGCGACGGCACCCCCTTGACCTCGCAGGATGTCGTCTACAGTATCGATCGTGCTTTGCAGCCAGCGACACGCTCCTCAACTGCCGCGAGCTACCTGGGACTGATCAAAGACTCGGATAAACTACTGGCCGGTAAGGTCAAGACGCTGATCGGCAGCAGCCTGAAGGCACCCGATGAGAAGACGGTCGTCATTACCACAAACCAGAAAGCTTCCTACTTTCTCTACACGCTCACCTACCCAACCGCTTATGTGGTGCAAAAGAGCATGATTGACAAGTACGGCAAGAACTTCACCGATCACCTGCAAGAGGGTGGGGGAGCCGGTCCTTTCAAAATGCAGCAGTATACGCATGGAAAAGAGATCGTCTTCGTACCCAACCCCAACTACTACGGCCCCAAACCACAGTTGCAGAAGATCATCATGCCCTTCTACAAAGATGTGAACACGGCCTACAAAGCCTACCAGGCCGGTCAGGTCGATATCGCACCGGTGCCTTCGACCAACATAGAGCAGGCAAAACGGCTGTCGAATGAGTTTCATCAGACGCCAGAACTTGCCATATTCTACTATACGATGAACTACCTGGTGAAGCCGTTCGATAACATCAAAATCCGGCAGGCGTTCTCCCTCGCCATCGATAGGAATCGCATTGCCGAGTCCATCTGGAAGGGAACTCGCATCCCAACCTACCACATTGTGCCGCAAGGTATGCCCGGCTATAACCCCGACCTGACCGGCCTTGCCGGAGTCAAAAGCACCGCGGGAGACCCGACCAAAGCCAAACAGTTGCTCCAGGAGGGATTGCAAGAGATGGGCCTGTCAAATGTCTCGCAGTTGCCTCCCATTAGACTGACGTACCCGGTTGGCTCGCAGGATGCCTCCAACGAAATTGCGGCGGTGATCCAGATGTGGCACACAAATCTGGGGATAAGCGTCAAAGCCGATCCGGTTGACTTCAACAAGCTGCTCGACCAGACAACGGCTGCCACCAACAACCCTAACGGCTTACAGTTCTGGGCTATCGGCTGGATCGCCGACTATCCCGATCCGCAGGACTGGCTGACGCTCCAGTTCGACAAAGGTTCGCCCAATAACAACGCCAACTTCGGCCAGAATAACACGTCCAATGCGATCCAGCAGCAAGCCGTGCAGCAACAATTGAGGGAAGCCGACGGGAACCCGGATCAGAATGCGCGTATGCAGAGCTACATGCAGGCCGAACAACAGCTGGTCAACGATGTAGCCTGGATGTCACTGTCGCAACGAACCGCAACGCGCCTGCTCAAGCCCTATGTCGTGGGCATGAAGTTCAACGCCCAGGGCATCTTCCCGCCTGACAGTTGGGCCAACGTCTACATCGCGGCTCATTAGGACACCGTCTTCTGTAGGAAAAACACTCTGTACAGTCGTTCCGTCTGAAAAGGGGGGGTATCCGTTTCGGATACCCCCCTTT
>DASTKE010000768.1:0-12341 GCA_035716105.1 Ktedonobacteraceae bacterium
CATGCACACAGTTTCTCTTCCGGGAGAGGAGTGCCTTGAGATGAGTCTGTTCGTAGCTTATACGTATCTCTTCTTATTCGCATGAGCGAAAACGGAAGTCGGAAATGCCCCAGCTCTATCCACCAAAGAAAGGAGGGAAAACGGAGAGACTCCACTGAGCGAACTCATTAGCTTTCTATCAGTTATATGGTTTGCCATAAAAAACGGGTCCAGACGTGTCATTCTGAGCGCCGCGAAGAATCTCTGTTGTGCTAGCTCGAATCGGGCCTCTTTGAGATTCTTCGCGGCGCTCAGGATGACATGCCAGAGGCTCTTTTCACGGCTAGCTGAATAGGTTGTAAAGGGCTGAATGTGGAAGTTTGTGGGGTAATGAAAATAGAAATATGGACAATTTTGTCTCCGATTATGTTATAGTATGAGCGTGAAGATATGTCCTTGATATGTCTCTTGTATGTTTTTCGTATTTCCTCCAGCAATGGTTCCCTACTATCAGGCAATGGATGTGGCTAGAGGTAAAACTGGAATAGGAAAACGACAACTGATACTGACCGATCAGGAGCGAACCCACCCGATTCGTCGAGTACTTCGTGGCAGCAGCCCGCACGCTCGCGTTGTAGCTTTCCTTGCCTGTTTTCTCCTTGTTGTGTTTCTCGCCAGTTGTGGCTCGCAGAAGAGCATTATACGCCCCACCGTACAGGTCAATAATACCAATGTGATTACCAACACCATGTATATCGGGGAGGCGTTCGCCTCGCCCGAACACATGGTTTCCGCCTCCCTGATGCCGAAGTCGGACCGGCTGCCGACCAGCGTCCAGAGTGTTTCGTTCATCGGCATCATCGCGCAAGACACGCAGACCCTCGGTTGTAGTCCCGTAACTCCGTGTGATGTGTTGTCTCTGGGCATGTTCCGGCAGAAAGATGGGACATTCCGCTACGGCTATCAGATGAATGGCGCAATAAGCTACGCGAAGGAGCCGATGTCCAGTAAAGATTATCGCTACAATATCGATTTCTTCCTCAACGAGGAGGGGCCGGTCAACGATCCCGACTACCCGCACCAGCGGCGGTTCGGCTACGAATTCCATGTTGCCAGCGGCATCGATGATGCCGGGCGGGTTCGCGGGCTGCAAAGCTCGCTTTTCTATGGCGACCAGATATTTGTCGGAGTGATGGACGAGGGGAATAACGTGAACCTGCCAACAAACAAGCACATGCTTTTAAACGTCTGGGCCTCCAGCGGCGAACAAGCGCCGGATGTGATCTACACCAACGAAGACCAGACGAGTCAGGTCAGCTCGCAATACAGCGACGCCGACTTCTCCATCACGCTGACGCTGAGTGGTAGTTCCTCATAGTTCTTGCAACCGGTCGAGGCGTTGACGGAAGAGATCGACGAATGGCAGGTTCAGGCGCTCGGCAACGCTTACAGCTTCCTTCATATCCTGGATAGCATCCGCCTGTTTGTGCATCTCCTCATAGGCAAAGGAGCGGTAATAGCGTAAGCGTGCCAGGCTGAACTCATCGAACCTGTTCTGGTAAATCAGGGCCGCTTTTGTATAGAGGTCGAGGGCTTTATCATAGTGTTCCTGCGTAAATGCTACTTGTCCCATCGAGAAATCACAGTTGGCCTCTCCAAACTGGTCGCCAATGTGTTGAAAGAGCCGGTGTGCATCCCTGTAGTACTGGAGAGCGACGTCGGGTCTGTCATAGAGGCACTGCATATCGCCGATAGCTTTCAAGGCAGTGGCCTCTCCAAAGGCATTGCCCACCTGCTGATGCAGCAGGTGGGCCTCTTGATAGAATTGTAACGCTTCCCCTGGCCGTTCGCGGAACCTCATGATATCGCCGAGGGCGCAGAGCACGTTGGCCTGACCCAGACGATCAGCTATTTCTCTGAAGAGGGCGAGCGCATCTTCGTAGCTTTTCTGCGCCGCTTCGATCTGTTCGTGGAACAGTTGGACATCGCCGATGTCTTTTAATATGTTGGCTTCGCCCGTCCGATTGTTTAATTGACGAAAAAGGGAAAGCGCCTGCTGGTAGTTTTTCGAGGCTGATTCGATGTCTTTGAGGAATGCCTGGACATCGCCGATAGCTTTGAGGACGTTGGCTTCGCCCAGGCGGTCTTCCTGGGTCCGATAGAGCAAACGCGCCTGCTCATAGCTGTCCAGCGCGGCATCCATATCGTCGGGAAACAGGATATCGCCCACTGCCCGGAGCACATTGGCCTCGCCCAGGCGGTCTTCCACGGCCTGGTAGAGCGAACGCGCCTTCTGATAGTTCGCCAGAGCCTTCTCTATCTCCATACGAAACAGATGGATGTCCCCAATCGATTTGAACGTGTTGGCCGCGCCAAGCCGATCTTCCAACTGCTGGTACAGATCAAGCGCCTGCTGATAGCTCCGCAGGGCGTCCTCCGATTTTTTCTGGAGTTGTTGCACATCCCCAATAGCCCTGCGCACGTTGGCCTCGCCTAGACGATCTCCCATCTGCTGATACAGCGAGATCGCATCTCTGTAGCTTTGCAGTGCCTCTTCGAGGCGAGTGTTCTGGTAGGAGAAGTTCCCTTGCAGTTGAGCGCGTCTGGCCTGTGCCAGAGGGGTTAGTTTGAGGGCTACATCACCGGCGACACGCAAAAGGGCGCGCAGGTGTTCTTGCTCGCCCTGAATTTGAGCTACCTGCCCATCCTGCAGCCAGTCTGAGATCGCCTGCTCCTCGTCACAGGCCAGGGCATGATAATACCAATCCGGTGAGTACGGCGCGGTTCTCGTAAAGTAGTCTAAGGCGCGCCTGTGGTAGAGTTGCCATTTGTCTGGTTCTTTCTCACGAGTGTGCTCAGCTTGAATGGCACGCAGCAGCTCGTGAAAGGCATAGCGATAATTTTCCAGTGACTCGATGAAAGGGTAATGGATGAGTTGATTAAAATAGATATGGGCCTTGAATTCGGGCAGCAACTCTGGGAAAACGGCCCGCAACAATGGCAGATCGAAGGTGCGCAGCAGGACGCCATACTGCGTTAATTCGAGAAAAGGCGAGCTGAGTTGGGAATTGAGCCTTTCCTGGATAAACTTCATCTGGGCCTGTTCGTTGAAATCTTCTTCCAGCTCTGGTAAATCTGCTAGAGTGAATGGTTTCCGCTCGCGTTCCTGCCAGAGTGCGCCAATGATGGAAACGAAAAGAGGATGTCCACGGGTGATGTCGTAGATACGCTGGCGCAGCTCGGGGTCCCGCATATCAAAAAACTCCAGGTATTCATCGACCATCGTCTTTTTTAACCTGGACAGGTCGTGTTGCTGCTGATCCTCTCTCTGGATGATCTTGAGCTTTAAAGGCGCACGACTGGCGAGCACAGCGGAGCAGCGCCGCTGGTTCTGCTGCATACGGAAATGAAGCCCTGGAAGAAGCTCTTTGAGTACCCACTGCCCAATCTCCATAAACTGCTGATTCTCCAGCCATTCACAGGTATCGAGGATGAGCACAAGTTGTGAGGTACGAAAGGTCTCCATTTGCTCGTAGAACGCCTCTAGCACCTGCGCTCTGACCTGGAGACGTATTTCTCTTGCAATGGCAAGGTCTTCTTCACTCAACGCGGGCCGTGTCTCCTGGCTGTGTGCAGTCCCCGCGTTGTTTCTGTCGAGCAGTTCGTGTAAGCGTGTTTCCAGGGTGGCCGATTTGTCGCGAGCCTCTTGCAGGTTGTGATTGAACTCGGCTACCGCGTCCGGGTCGCTCTGGTCGGCCACCTGTCCAGCCATTTGCGCTACAATTTGCAAGGGGTCAACGCGCAGTTCTTCATTGTTGAAATTGAGCGCAATAACCGGCAGGTTGTAGGTGTCTTTGGTCATGGTTATCAGGTGAGTGAGCAGTGTGCTTTTGCCGCAGCCCGGCATACCGGTAATGTTTAATACCCAGGGAGTATCCTTTGCCAGGAAATCCTGGTATAGCTCTAGCTCGCGCTCACGTCCAACAAATGGAGCGTCTGGCATAGCCCTGTCCTCCTGCGATGCTCTGACTGAAATGCCTGGGTAGACACTACCGATAGCTCGTATTCCCCGCTAGAAACACCTGCTTCCTACTATTGTACTCGTATGACACTCCCGTGACCAATAGGTCTGAACGCCTCTTCCATAGCTGATGGTTCTCACGCCGTCTCTTACCCCTGTTGCATCCGGTCTATGGCTTGCCGCGCCTTTGCTTCACCTGCGGCATCGTGTATCGATTGGAAAAGGGCCAGCGCCTGCCTGTAACTTTCTAAAGCGTTATCTTTCTGCTGGCAAAAAGTGTAGTAGCGTCCCTGCTCATAGGCGCGCTCAGCACACGAGGGAGCTGATAATTTCAGCGTCTTATCGTTTGCCACCTCTAATAACTCGCTCAGACGTTCTCGATCAGCATTGCGGTACGCCTTCTCTACCGCCTGCTGCCATTCTCTCATGCCTTGAACCTCGTCGCAGGAGAGGGCGTGGTAGTGCCAGTCGACCCGTGATTTTGTCTGAAGCTCCTGCATTGCCAATCCGTGATAGTAACGCCATTCGATTGTTTCCTGATAGCGAATAGCTTCCACCAGAATCTCCCGCATAAGGTCGATAAAAGCATGATGGGTGGAACTGTACTCTCTGATAAAGGGATAGAGAATCAATTTTTGAAAACGGGAAAGCGCTTCTGACGCCGGAAGCGAGCCGGAGAAGACGATTCGCAGCAATGGCAGGTCAAAACTGCGCAGGAGAACGCCGTAGTGAACCAGTTCTTTGAGGGGAGAATGCTCAAATTTCTCAAGTACCCGGTCGTAAAGAACTCTCCAGGCCTTTTGTTTGAAGAGGGAATGCAGTTTTGCCCGCTCCTCGAAACGAAAAGGCCCTTTCTCGCTCCATATCCTGGCCAGCACCTCGATGCAGGATGCATGTCCGTAGGTGATGGCGGAATAGATATACTGGCGCAGCCGGGGGTCTTCAACACCCATCCGTTGCAGATAGTCATCCACCTCTGTCTTCGGGATGTGATCCAGGTTAAGCGGTTGTGTACTCCCAGGACTGGTGGCAAACGACATTGGGATGCTGCTGGCCGCAACGACAGAACAGCGGCACTGTTTCTCTTGCAGGAGGGTATGTATATGCGGGAGAAGATCCTTTTTCAACCACTCGCCAACCACCCGTCCCTCCTTCTCATCCAATAGTTCACAGGTATCAAGGATGATGACCAGCTGGGACAGACGAAAGGTCTCAAGCAGATTGTAGAATGCCTCCGCTACCTGTGAGCGCACCTGGCGTATTTTTGCTTTGCTGGCCTCTACGGCCAGGTCGAGCCGCACACCCTGTGTTTGTGAATACTCGCCAAAAATTGCTTGCTGGAATATTTGAAGTTGATCACTTGCCAGTGTCTTGCGCCCTTCTTTCAGCGCTCCTTCAAATTCCTGGTAGCTTTGCGCATCACAATACGGTTTGATCTGCCCGGCGATCTTCCGTAAAACGGTCAGGGCATCTTCGCGCTCGTCCTCAACGTAGAAATCGAGTGTAACAAGCTTGCAGGTGGGAGGCGTGTAGCGCTTCAGGGTATTGAGAAAGTGGGTTTTCCCGCTGCCTCCCATGCCGGTAAAAAGTAAGATCCAGGGAGTATCCTGTGCAAGGAAATCCAGGTAGTGCTGTCGCTCTTCGTCACGTTCTACATACATGGGATCGGGAAGTTTTGCCTCAACCACGAATCCATCCCCTATGCGCTTCTGACGTGGATCAGACGATCTCTTTGATGTTCACACGGACATTTTCAATGATGGAGTAGTTGCCAGCCTTGATTTCTTGACGCCCGATATCGAGCGAGTTTGCCATGCGAATATGTCGGGCGCTGGTCTCCTCGCGTGGCGTCAGTTCCTGGCGAGCGCCTGTGTTGATAATGGCACGCAGGTGCTCGGCAAAACCCTGGTCGGTTTGGAGCAGCGAGAAAAGTTTCTTCTCGACCGTAGAACTATAATCGTAACGTGGGTCATCCATGAATTCCTGTAACGCTCTGCCGACTTTTGCTCCATCGCTTTCTCCTGCAAAGCGGGTGGATATGGTTTCATACAGATTTTCCCTTTTCGGCTGGAAGGCCGGGTCATGCAGCAGTCCCAGGGTTAAACTGGTCAGTTTTGCAGCATCCATATGTACCTCTTTCCGCTTGCCAGCGTTTCTCTCTCATCTCAAAGCGTATACGATCCAGACACCAAAAAGTAATCTCAACAGGAGAGACGCAGAAATAGGTCTCTTATCAAACGAAGTATATCATGCAAAATGCTGGAAAACAATGCAAAATCTCACATCTTTACGGCTGATCGGATGTGCGAATGTTGAATTCGATATCCTCGGCTGTGGCATGTTTTTCCTGCCTGATCTCCTGATCCCCGGTTCCCGCCGTATTCGTCAGGCGGATGCGGCGCGCCACAGCCTCCTCCCCCTGTGTCAGTGATTGACGGGGGCCGGACTGCATGAACTGGCGCAACTCGCTGGCAAACGTCGCGTCGTTTGTAAGCAGGCGAAACAGCTTTGTTTCGAGAGAGCTGCTCAAATCAGGATCGCTGACGGCATCTTCTAAGACGCGCACCGCTTTGCCGCCATCGGGTTCTCTGGCAAAACGTGCCTTGATAAGCTCAAAAAGATGCTTGCCCCGCTGGTAAACATCTTTTCCGGCTTCAGTCGCAACCGAGGTGCCGAGGGCAACGAAGTAGGGACCCAACAGTCCCATCGCCATCGCGGTCAAAGACGCGGGATCCATGGTGCTTTCCTCCCAATATAATGCTTCTATGCACGGCCATCTCTCAGCAGCATCACCACCAGTAGTGTGCAATTGCGCGCTTCATTGTACATTTCAACAATCTCATCTGTCAAGATGAACAATCGTTCGGATCTCTGTGCTTGAGGGAAAGTTGTAGGGGCGATGCCTTGAGGCCGTCCGGGATACTTTGTCCTCGCCAAACGTTCAGGCGTGTGCCTGTTCGTGGCAAGCCGGACAGAGCACAATGAAATGCCTGGGGTTGTAGCGATCCAGCATGTTGCGGGGGATGTGGAGGGTGTGGAGTTGCAGGGCCGGGTAGTGCTGGCCGCATTGGGGGCAGATGTTTTGCGCCTGCTGGCTCAGGGAGCGCTTGAGGTGGCCCATCTGCGTCACGTGGATGGCGTCCAGGCTGACGTGGAAGAGTAGGCCGGAGAGGATGAGCCAGAGGAGCCGCCAACGGGTGCGTGCGGCCAGCACCAACAGCAAGCCCAGCACGATGGGGGAATGGAGCAGCCGCGCCTGCGGCAGTTGCGGGGGGTCTGCCTGCCCGAAGTAGCGTATGGCGGCGCGCAGGCTGAGCGTGCGCCGCGTCGCCGCGTGCCAGAGATAATGATCGACATCTATGAGCACGCTGGCAGTCAGGGGTATCCAGGCGTCTTTTTTGAGCCAGGGCCACGCTAGAAGTGCAGCCGCCGTTGAAATCTTAACATGTTCCTGTACACGCATATATCAATTCTTCCATTATTTCTCGTGATATTGTCATCTATCTCAACTCGCGCATGGCAGGGCTAACCGCCTTGCATGGAACTCAGTATAAAGGACGACTCTCAGCGCGTCAACGGTTTGTCCTTACGGTTTCATAACTACATTTGCATATTCCTAACCAATTCTCAACCGTATGTCCCTATTATGCAAAAAGTACCGGTGGTACGCTAATGACAAGTTCTTCTACGGTTGTTTCTAAAGAACAATAGAAAAAAACGCCTGGGAACAACATATATGGAGATATCGGGCCTATCAGTAGTTCTATATTCCTTTCACACTATGGCCCATTCCACCATTCTGGCAAAGGAGACCCCTTTCAATGGCAACGAGGATCGAGAACGAGGTAGAGACGCAGCAGGTGCAGCAACGGGAAGAGGATGGTCGTATCGGGTGCAGTATTGGCATTATGGCATATAATGAAGAGGCGAATATTGGACGCACCCTGCGCGCTGTTCTCCGCCAGCAAGGCCCATCTATGCGCATCGAGGAAGTGATCGTCGTCGCCAGTGGCTGTACTGATCGCACAGTACCCATTGTCGCCGCGCTCGCGCAAGAAGATGCACGGGTACACCTGTGCGTGCAGGAGAAGCGCGAAGGCAAAGCCTCGGCCATCAACCTTTTCTTGAAAGAGGCCACCAGCCAGGTCGCTATATTGATCGGAGCCGATGTTATTCCAGAGGAACAGGCGATAGAGTTTCTCGCCGCTCCCTTTAAAAATCCCAGGATTGGCATGGTGGGTGGGCGTCCGGTGCCGGTAAATGATGCCTCGACCTTTATGGGCCACGCCGTTCACCTGCTCTGGCGCTTGCATGATCGCCTCTCGCGCTCTCAACCCAAACTGGGCGAGGTGATCGCCTTCCGTAACGTCATTTCCGGCATTCCCACCGACAGCGCCGTCGACGAAATCTCTATTCAGGCGCTTATTTCCCAGCTTGGCTATCAATTGATCTACGAGCCGAAGTGCGTGGTCTACAACAAAGGCCCCATCAATGTGCGCGACTTCCTCAAGCAGCGCCGCCGTATCTACGCCGGGCATCTCAAGGTGCGCTCGCAGCAGAACTACGAAGCCTCGACGATGAAGGTCACGCCCATCCTGCGCCAGTTGATTGCCTGCCGCCATTTCACGCTGAGCAATCCGAAGCAGGCCATGTGGACGTTTGGCGCGGTCGCCCTTGAGGGCTATGCGCGTATGCAGGGCTATTTTGATTACACCCGCAAGCGCGAGCACCACATCTGGCAGATGGTGGACTCGACCAAAGACCTGGAGGCGAACCAGCGTAAGATGCGCCGCATCTGCAACGCCCAGAGCGTCATCGTCTTCCGCCTCATCCTGGAAGGCGCGAAGGGCAACGATATTCACCGCGAGCGCGAGGACCGCGAGGCCACCGAGGTAGCGCGCAAGCTGGTTCCATACCTGCGCACCAAAATTCGCAAAGAGGATAAGCTGACCGTCAACGGCCCCGGCATCATGACCGCCGTCATTCGCGCCGAGCAGAACGGAGCCACGCTGGTCGCTGAACGTATCAAAAAGGCGGTGGAAGAATCGACCGTGCGCGTCGGGGCGCGTGGTCGCGAGGTGCGCGTCACAGTGGCCTATAGCTCGCTCACCTTCGCCTCCAAAGCCTCCGATGGCGGCGTCACCGTCAGCGGCCCCCTGATCGACGAAGCCGTGATAGCCGCTCTAGCGAGTGGGGATGAAGGGTAACACTACACCTCATAGGCATCTCCGACAGGCCACCCGCAAGGGGATGGCCCTACTAGACACGATATCGCTCTACAAGCGTGCTGCTGACGAGTATAGTAGGGCCATCCCCTTGCGGGTGGCCTGTCGAACTTAACTGCTGTCTATAGGACGGGACCTAGCGCCCCTATTGTTGTTGTGGGGGCATCTCTGGATAGGAGATCATCGTCTGCTCGTATTCGGGTTCGGGCGTGTCTGCCGTGCGGGCTTCATAGGGCTGGATCTGCTCGACTGGTTCGGGTGGCTGGTAGCGGTATCCCTGGGCGTAGTCGTCGTAGGTGGAGGCCATCGGCTGTGCCGGTTGCTGCTGTGGCTGTGATGATGATTGCGAGCGTGGCGGGTACTGGTATGGCGGTGGCGTTTGTCTCGTGGGTTGGACGGCCTGCTGAAGGGCGCGCAGGTAGTAGGGGAACGCATCGACAGGATTGCGGCGCGTACATTTCATAAGGTAGTAGATGATCGCGCCGAAAAAATGCGTGAAAAGGATAAACAGGAACCAGAATAGCTTGTTGCCACCCCGGCTACGTGAGTTAAACAGGCAGTCAACGAGCATCCATACCCAGAAGATGGTTGCCAGCAAGCTAAAGACATCTATATCAAAGAAGGGCATCTCCGTTTCCCCTTTGCTTTCTGTTCGTTCGCAATGCAATAAAAGGCTATTTCCCGGTGTTTTCTCTATTAGAATAGAACGTAGAATCTATAGAACAATCAAAATGTGCATTGTACCAACTATATCCGATGGGAGAGAGGCCGTCAAGAAACCAGTCTGGCTATTCCCTTGTAGAAGTCGTGGGGTTATGGTACAATTGTGCATGGGCGAGGACAACAGTCCCCGCCCACTTATTGTATTGAGAAAAGCGAACCGGAATAATGGAAATAATCTGGCTTGGCCACTCCTGTTTCCAGTTGCGTGGCAAGAATGTTACCCTGATTACCGACCCGTTTACTCCTCAGCCGGGCTACTCGCTGGGCAAGGTCAATGCCCCCATCGTCACCGTCAGTCACAACCATGCCGGGCATAATTATGCTCAGGGTGTGGGTGGCAATCCGCGTGTGCTGAACGGTCCGGGTGAGTACGAGATCAGCGATGTGCTGATTACGGGCGTGGCGTCGTATCACGACAGTAAGCGCGGTCAGGAGCTTGGGCGTAACACCATCTATGTCATCCACATGGATGATGTGGTGATCTGCCACCTGGGGGATCTGGGCCATACACTACAAGAAGCACAGTTAGAAGAGGTCGCCGACGCGGATGTCTTATTGATTCCCATCGGTGGCCAGCATACGATCAACGCGACACAGGCCGCCGAGGTGATTAGCCAGGTCGAGCCGCGCATCGTCATTCCGATGCACTATAGCACGGAGGCCGGTGAGGGTCCTGGCACCGATACCCTGAACAAATTCTGCCGCGAAATGGGGGTTGAGGCAATCAACCCGCAGCCGAAGCTTGTGGTCACACGCAACAATCTACCGGCGGAGACGCAGGTCGTTGTGCTGGCGCGACGCGGCTAACACGGATTCGTAGGGGCGTCGCCCCTACGAATTCCGCGGATGGGGATTGTGAAATTGGTCTGGCACACGTAATTCATGGCAAAGCCCTGGATCTCAGGAGGGACTTGCGATATCCATACCTCGTGGGCAACGGGGTATGGAAGGAGGAGCATATGTCAAAATTCATTTTTGTTACCGGCGGTGTGGCTTCATCTGTGGGCAAAGGCATTACGGTAGCGTCGCTCGGACGTTTGCTGAAGAACCGGGGCGTCTCTGTCTCGCTGATGAAGCTCGACCCCTATATCAACGTTGATCCAGGCACCATGTCACCTTACCAGCATGGTGAAGTCTTTGTCACAGACGACGGAGCGGAGACCGATCTCGACCTGGGACACTACGAGCGTTTCACCGACGAGCCAGCCTACCAGGCCAACAACGTCACCACCGGCCAGGTCTACGCCGCCGTGATCGGCAAGGAGCGGCGCGGCGAGTACCTGGGAGGCACCATTCAGGTCATCCCCCATATCACCAACGAGATTAAAGACCGCATGCACGCCGTTGCCAGGAACTCCGATGCCGACGTGGTGATCGTCGAAGTCGGCGGTACCGTTGGCGACATCGAGGGCGAGCCGTTCCTGGAAGCCATTCGCCAGATGCGCAAAGACGTGGGCCGCTCCAACGTCCTCTACTTACACGTCACCCTCTTACCCTACCTCGCAGCCACCAAAGAACTCAAGACCAAGCCCACGCAGCACAGCGTCAAAGAATTGCTGCGCGTCGGCATTCAGCCTGATGTGATCCTCTGCCGCTCGGACTATCCGGTCAGTGATGAGCTGCGCGAGAAAATCGCCCTCTTCTGCAATATCGAGCAACGAGCCGTGGTGCCACTGCTGACATCGGATACGATCTACGAGGTGCCGCTGGTGCTGGAAGAGGCCGGGCTGGACAATTTCCTCATGCAGGAATTGAGCCTGCGTGGCGGTGAGTCACAGATGCAGGAATGGGGTGAACTGGTCGAGAAGATCAAGCGCCCGCGTCCCGAAGTGACGATTGGTCTGGTTGGGAAATACGTGGAGCTACACGACGCCTACCTCTCGGTGGCCGAGGCCCTGCGCCATGCCGGGTGGGCGCACGACGTGGATGTACGCATCAAGTGGATCAATTCCGAGGCGCTGGAAAGCATGGGCGAGGGCTATACCGAGGTGTTGGAGGACGTGGCCGGTATCGTCGTTCCCGGCGGCTTCGGCCATCGAGGGATCGAGGGCAAGGTCAAGGCCGCGAATTTCTCACGCCGTAACAACATCCCCTACCTGGGCCTCTGCCTGGGCTTGCAGGTTGCTGTAATCGAGTTTGCCCGCAATGTGCTGGGTCTGCCCGACGCCAACAGCACCGAGTTCGATCCGCAAACGCAGAATCCTGTGATTGATCTGATGCTCACGCAGCGGCAAGTGGCCGATAAGGGCGGCACGATGCGCCTGGGCAACTGGGTTTGCTGCCTGACCTCTGGCACCAACGCCTATGCCGCCTATGGCGAACCGATTGTCTTCGAGCGGCACCGCCATCGCTACGAGTTCAACAACGAGTTCCGCAAGCGCATGGAGTCGCAC
>DASTKE010000769.1:0-5574 GCA_035716105.1 Ktedonobacteraceae bacterium
TTCGCAGGCGAAACATACTGCTTCACCTCCTCGATGTGCTGGTTGAATACAGCAATGGCGTAGTCTTTGTCCTCAACTTTGCCATTGAACGTGCCTTGCCAGACGAGGTCGTTGACCATACGTGCATGGGAAGACTCTGCGATGCGGCTTTGCGAGCCATAGTAAATGGTGGTTCTGACGCTCTCGTACCATCGTTCAGGGTCGCGTACCGTGAGCAAGACCTTTGCATCGGGATAAACGCGCATGAGTTCTTTATAATACGCGCAGGCGGGCCAATCTACGGTAGCCTGATAGCCCGCGAAAATCGTATGCCAGTCAACAGGCTCTCCCCTGACAACCGCTTCCCACTGCTCCTCGGCCCCCGGTTTATGGAAAAGTTCGGTCATATGATAGCAGGGACCAAAGCCAAGTTCTTCGAGCGCCACCTTCGTCGATAGCGTACCTGTTCGTCCAAAGCCAGCCCCGATAATCTTCAGTCCGCCCCATACCTGGTTTTCTTCCGGCTGATCCGCCATGCTCAACTCCTTTTCAAGTGCATATATGCATATCAAAGCTCTACACAGCATACATCAACGCAACGGTGGTTACAAGGAGAAACCCGGTGTATGATACAATTTTATTCAGACATGGAGATGGAGAAACAAACGACAGAGGCACAACAGCCGAAATGACTGGATAGGAGCGGATATGCGCATCGTTTCTTTACTGGCAAGCGCGACGGAAATGGTTGCGGCACTGGGCTGCACTGACCAGTTAGTGGGGCGTTCACACGAGTGCGATTACCCGCCTGAAGTGCTGGGGCTACCACTGGTGAGCAAGCCGCTAATCGATGTCGAAACGAGCAGCGCGCAGATCGATGCGCAGATCAAAGAGCTGGCCGCGTCAGTCCTTGTGCCAGAGGAAGCGGCGCTGAACGCTTTAAGCATCTACGCCATCGATGTGGCAGAATTGCAAGCCTTGCGTCCTGATGTTATCTTCACCCAGACGCAGTGCGAGGTATGCGCCGTGAGCGAGCGGGATGTGACGCGAGCGGTAGAGCAGCTTACAGGCTTGCAGCCGCGTGTAGTCTCGCTCGCCCCCTACCGGCTGGACGATGTATGGATAGATGTGGTACGTGTTGGGAAAGCATTGGAACGGCGCGAACAGGCCGAAGCGCTGGTAGTGGTCTACCGGCAGCGATTGGAATGCTTGCGAGAGATCACCACCCGGCAAGGACAGGGAAACAGACCGCGCGTGGCAGTGCTGGAATGGCTTGATCCACTGATGGGCGCAGGCAACTGGACACCGGAACTGGTCGACTACGCAGGTGGGGAACCAGTCTTCGGCGAAGCTGGTATACACTCGCCCTGGGTCAGTTGGGAGGAACTGCAAACGGAGAACCCCGACGTGCTGGTACTTGCTCCCTGTGGCTACTCACTCGAACGCACACTGGTTGATGTGCCGATCCTGCAACAGCATCCGACATGGCCCATGTTGCAAGCCGTACAACATGGGCGCGTCTACGCTATCGATGGCAACCAGTATCTTAACCGCTCAGGTCCGCGCTTGCTAGAGTCCGCCGAACTGCTAGCCCGTGTGATCTGGGGAGAGCAATTGGGCCTTGAGGTTGATGATAGCGCATGGAAACATATTGAGTGAGCCAAATTCGTAGGGGCGATGCCTCGTGCTCGCCCGTGTCCTTGATTGTTAGTCGAACACGGGCGAGCACGAGGCATCGCCCCTACGGATTACTTGTTACGGATGGTGTGTTCGTGGGGCAAATGCCCAGAACAACCCCACGACTAAGAGGATGAAGAGCACCATCATGAGGCCGACCAGGGAGCTAACCAGGCCAGAAAGATCAAACTGGAAGATGGCCGCACTGATAAATAGGATCAGCAATAGCGCGCCGATAATGGGGAAAATAAGCAGCATATTAAAGCGCGAACCGGGATGCGCGGGGCGCGGCTCCGACATGTAATCCAGGTCTGATTCGATTGGTTCCATAAGCAACCTTTCTCCGCCAGCAGTCACGGATACGCCTCCGTGCCTGCGTGAGCATCGTACTGATTATAAACAAAAGGCCAGAGCGAACCAGTGTGAAAATGCACACGGCCCCAACGGCTTGTACCTGCACACGATGAGACGATAAAGCGTCTCAGGCTTATTATAGCCTGTGTTTGCCGCCAGTGCAACTCCTTTGCCCGCGATTGGGTAAAAAAAATCGGCCTCGACGGCCTACGCGACAGAACTTTGGGCTGATCCAGACCACGCGCTTGCACTCGCACTGGCATCAGTATGTGGGAGGGCAGCCTGGGCAACCACGGGAGGAGCGGAGATAAGCGGCAGAGAACGGAATTTATTGAGATAGCGGCGCAATTCAAGGGCATTCAGCTCGTACATCGAACCATCGACGGTAGCTGATAACTGACCCTCAGCTATTGCACTACACAGGTCGGCGAAAGTCGGAACATAGTCGGACACGAGACACCTCCCTAAAAAATATACATGTGCGAACCTACAAACCCTGCCATGAAATGCATATTCTTTCATGGCCCCTCTACCCCCTATACGAAAACCTGCACTTTCAGGTTTCAGCACATCTATTTGTTGCAACACAGCAACTCGCTCAAATATTCCCGTTGCCAGCTACTCATTTCCATTGTGCTTGAGCAGCCTATTCTTTGTCCTCCTCCTGGTCGCTCAATGTCTCTTTCTCATCCAATAACCCCTTGATAGGTTCAATATACATTACGTGGCGCAAAAGGTCAATCTGTTTAATCACCGCTTTAATGGCAGGTATGAGCACCTGACCGCCAGATGGCGTCTTCACCACGTAGACATCATTGCCGCCCGTCGGCATGATATCGATGATTTGCCCGACCAGTTGTCCATCCAGTTTCAGGACGCTCAGGCCGAGAATATCGTGTTGATAGTAGGAATCCGGCGGCAGTTTCGCCAGTTCGTCCACGGGAATGTCCAGGTTCACATTGCGTAAGGTTTCTGCCGCGTTCGCATCATCGATACCCGCGAGTTTCAGAATCACCATATTTCCCTTGTAGGGACGCACGCTTTCAATACGATGGCATGTATGTGTGGGCGCAGTGTAAATCGCCTCGAGTTCGGCGAAGCGATCGGGGATATCGGTCATTGAGAACACTTTTAGCTCGCCCTGCAAGCCAAAAAGGGCTACCACTTTGCCGATAGTAGCCCATTCTGCATTGCTTTGTTCTGGCACAGTATCTCTACCTTGTCTGCCTGTTTGCGTAGTGGAGGCCGCATCCAACCTGTATGAAGTGGGCAGGCGGACGCCCATCCTGTTCCTGATTCTGCCGGTGCTCTCCGGTTAGATAATCTCCAGAGAAGTATGCCGCCCCTCGCGGGTGCCACCGGCACGCAGGAGAGCGCGCATCGACTTGGCGACCCGCCCCTGACGGCCAATGACTTTGCCAAAATCCTCTGGCGCGACGTGCAGTTCCAATACCAGCGCGTTGCGATCATTGCGCACTTCGCGTACCTGGACGGCGGATGGATTGTCAACCAGCGACTGGGCGATGTACTCAATCAGTTTACGCATATCTCAACCTTACTTCAGCAATTATTCGGCTGGTGTCTGTAGCGTATCTGCTGTCCGGGCAGCCTTTGCCTGCTCGAAACGCTCCATGGTCCCCGTGCGCTTGAGTAGGGAGACAACAACCTCTGTCGGCTGCGCGCCATTTTTCAGCCACTTCAACGCCTTCTCTTCATCAATTTGAAGCGTAGAAGGATTGGAGAGTGGGTTGTACCAGCCAATTTTCTCGATAATGCGTCCATCGCGAGGAGAACGCGCATCGGCGACAACCACACGATAGCTGGGCATCTTCTTCTTGCCCATACGTTTTAAACGAATTTTTACAGCCATGCTTTCCTTTATTTCACCTCTTCCCCACCTGACCTGATCCGATGGGGCCACTATTTTTGCCGCGATGTTTGCACACGCAAGTATGTATCCGAATGACGGCGAGACTAGAATAGCATGGAGCGGGCAAATTGTCAACGACAATTTGGCGTCGTGTCTACGTCCTTCAAGGCATCGCCCCTACGGACATCCGGTTTCCCCTCAAAGGACGTAAATCATTCGCGGCCATCCTCCATCTTTCCTGGTTACTTGCAAGCGTTCTGCTACGTTTTTGTATCGTGAAATAGTTGTGCTCACGTACAGGCTGAGCAGGAAAGAGAAGATCCCTTGAAATACCTGAAAGTTGGCTTTGACGAACTGGCGGCACTGGCAATTATTGCGCTTGCCAGCTTGCTGCGGCTCATCCTGGTGAGCCTGAACTGGCCGTTGACAAACAGCGACGAAGGGACGATAGGTATCATGGCACTGCATATCGCCTATCGCGGCGAGCACCCCATTTTCTTTTATGGTCAGAACTATATGGGGCCGCTAGAAGCGTACCTGGGAGCAGGGCTATTTCACCTCTTCGGAGCATCACTATTTACCTTGCGGCTTGGGATGGTCTTCTGCTTCGCGCTCTTCCTTGCCAGCACCTACCTGCTGACCAGCCTGCTCTACAGCAAAAAAATGGCGCTCTACGTTCTGATACTTCTCAGCCTGGGCTCAAGCGTCATGCTGGCTCAGCAACTGCTCGCTATTGGTGGGTATCCCGAAACGCTCTTCTTTGGTTCGCTGATTTTTTTGCTTGCTTCCTGGCTCGCGCTATCCGCTCCTTCGCACTCCTCGCCAGGACGGAGAGTATGGCGTTTTATTGGCTATGGTTGCTGGGGGCTTGTTGTCGGACTCGCCATGTGGAGTGATCTGATTATCCTGCCCATCGTCACTATGGCTAGCCTGTTGCTCGTCCTGTTCTGCTGGCGCGAACTGCTGAAAGGGGCAATCCTTTCCCTGCTCTCCGGCCTCGCCCTCGGCATGGGGCCTTTAATCGTCTACAACATGCACGCGCTGCCGGGTCAGGACTCTCTGACTACCCTTTCGCAGCTTCGTCATACAGGCCATGCAACATTACCACAACAAATTTCAGGCACAATTACGGTGAGTCTGCCGACGGTGACGGGCAATCCCTTCTGCCTTATCACAGATGTTGGGCCTCCAGCCCCGCACACGACGCTCTGTGACGCTGCTCATCTTAGCTGGGCGATTGGCGCTATCGGATTATGGGCCATTGCTGTACTGCTTGCGCTCATCGCCCTGTGGAAGTTGCGTTCCCTGTCCCGTATCGACACAAGTTATCAGGAGAAACGACGGCACCTCGTGCAACAGTTTGCCCGACTCATGCTGCTCGCCTCCGCCGGTCTCACACTGCTGCTCTACATGCTTAGTCCATCATCGGCGTGGTGGTCATCGATCCACTCGCATTATTTGATTGGCCTGCTGGTGGCGACACCCGCGATTATCTGCCCACTCTGGCAAGTTGCCGCCAGCAAACTATCCCTGCTGGGAACCAACCGGGCGAAAGTCAGCACGATGCTTTGCCGCACAGTCCTCTGCGCCATTGGCCTCTCGCTCCTGATTGGCACGGTTACGCTGCTCACCGGCGTTCCCCCGGTGGAAGCACGGAATCAGCAAGAGAATGGACTGATCGACAACCTCTTACG
>DASTKE010000770.1:0-5152 GCA_035716105.1 Ktedonobacteraceae bacterium
GCGGGACTCGGCGTCGATGCGTCAAGTCTGACCGGGGCGACGCGCCTCTATGAACGCGCAGGTATGCATATGGCACGGCAGTTCGATGCGTATCAGAAAGAACTGCGGCCAGGCAAGGAACTAACGACACAGACAATTACTGAATAAACGAGGGAAAGATTGCTTCCTCCTTCTTCCCTCGTAGAGATACGATAGCGTGCAGAGCAGGATGTGGGGGAAAACATCCTGCTCACGGAGAAGAACGGAGAATCTGGCTATGGCTGTCTACTTACAAAATCTCTCGGCTCGCGCACCCCTGATGCGTGATCTGGAAGCTGTTACACGCCTGATGAGCGTGAGTGATATTGCTGAGCATGGTATGTCAGATTGCACAAAGGAGGATGTACTCGCTCTATGGCAGGAACCCGGCTTCAACCTGAAAACCGATGCCTGGGTCATCGTCAGTAAAGAGCAGATCGTTGGCTATGCCGCCATCTGGCATGACGACTACGCTTGCATTTATATGAAGGTTGTTGTTCATCCGAACTATCGCGGACGAGGTATTGGGACACTCCTGCTGCGCCTGGCGGAACAGCGAGCGCGCATGATTGCAGTGCATGCGCGCACGGAGGTGCGGATCACGCTCAGCAGCACTGTCAGCCAGATCAACGAGACGGCCCGGCAGTTGCTGGAGCGCGAGGGCTACATGTTAGCCCGCCACTACTGGCGCATCGTCATCGAGGTCGATGAGACAACACCTCACACCCATAGTAAAAGCGGCCCACAGAGCAAGCTCAAGGTCGCGCTGGACATCGACTCACAGCGTTTGACTGGTGCGACATCGCTCTACGAGCACGACGGCGTCTATGCCATCCGGCAATACGCCGTGTATGAGAAAGAGCTGCGCGCCGGTGAAGACCCCTGTGCCGGTGGGAAAAGCAGCGATCAATTGATCCTGGTGTAGTGTGTGGGTTGGTGAGATAAGCAAAAGGCAGAGGTTGTATAGGCGTGAACAAGGCCACCCGCAAGGGGATGGCCCTACTAGACGCGAGACGGCTCTATGAGCCGCTTCGACGTGCGGATAGAGTAGGGCCATCCCCTTGCGGGTGGCCTGTCTAGAAGTTCCAACATCTGCCTGTTCTTTTTCGGTAAAAATGCGTAATAGCAGCGCGAATTGGGGATGACTGTTACTTTCCATTTTACATTGCCGTTGTCTCAAATGAGCGGAAATATTTTAGAGCACGGTTTCAAGGGGGAAATGATCATGGATACTGTCCTGGGGATGCTCGCGCTGAGCACATCTGATAGTGGAATGCGCATCGTGTTGTTGTCATTAGTATTGGTAGCGGTCGTCTTGATTTGTACAGGGTGTATTATTGCAGTAGTGACATTGCGCGGCCAGCGGAAATTGGGTATGACACCCGGAAACGCAGAGCGCCTGGAGAGCGAGAGAACGTAGAATGCAACGGCGGTCGGCGGCCCCACTTCTCATCGGTACCTTTCTCTTACGAACCAGTAGTGGGGCGGGTCCCGTCGTACTGGGACTCTTGCTGGCCCATCTTGCGCAACATCAGGGACACATGATTACCAGCCTTGATGTTGGTTTGCTCTCGGTCGTCTATTACATCACAGAACTCGCGCTGGCGACACCTATGGGCGCGCTTGGCGACCGCCTGGGACGCCGTTATTTTCTCGTTCTCGGTCCCCTGCTTGGATTGGTTCAGGTGGCCCTGCTCATTTTCACACCGACTGTCTCGCCTCTGCCATACCTGCTCAGCTTACAGGTGCTGGCTGGCATCTCGTCCGCCATGATGACGCCTGCCACGCTTGGCTATCTGGCCGATTTTACTGTAGGTAACTCGCGCTACCGTGTGCGGGTCATGAGCTTTTACGAACTGGTGACGAGTGGTGGCATAGCGGCGGGAGTCGTGGTAGGTGGCTTTGCCTGGGATCGTTTTGACCGTTACGCCTTTGCCGTGCTGGCACTCCTCTATATGCTCGTTGCAGTTTGTATGCTGCTGGTACCAAAGGTGCAACAGGTGGTTGAGCCTGCGCCGCCAGCCGTCATGTTTCGTCGCTACTGGCGTATCCTACGCACGCCTCGCCTGTTCATCTTCATACCTGCATGGATCGCCATCTTCGCGCTGGTGGGTATCTGGTTCAGTTCGCAACTGACCTTTGTGCTCTCCATGCCCGCGCACAACGCGCAACAAGTTCTGATGGGTCTGACTTCCGGCCCCGGCGGTGGTCGACTGCTCAGCCTGATTCTGGGCGCGTGCGTACTCTTCTTCGGCCTGTGCCTGCTCTTCTGGGCCTTTTTCCTCAACCGCGTCCCGCGCATCGTCCTCATGCTCACCTCTATCGCCGGTATCTACCTGGCCTGTATCGCGCTAGGCGGCATCAACCATCGCGGCGCGGGGAACAACCTGGTTTTGCTGCTCTGGATACCGCTCCTCATGCTCGGTATATTCGCGGAAACTGGTTTCGCACCTGCTGCTCTCTCCTATCTCGCCGACATTTCCGAGGAGGCGGCAAAAGATCGCGGCCTGCTGATGGGCCTCTACTCCGTCTTTCTCGGCCTTGGCCAACTGCTTGGCAATGGTCTCGGCGGTCTCTTCGCCCGTTCCTGGGGCTTCGATGGCCTCATCTACCTGACCCTGCTACTGGCCCTCGTCGCCCTCATCTCCCTGCTCACCCTCTACGGGCAAGGGAAGAGGATTGCACGCCAGAAAGACGAACACGAAAGACTGCCAGCCAGTTATACCGCTTAAACAAAGCTGTTGGCTGGTCGCAGTCTGACTTAAGAAGCGTGTGCAGCGAGAACGGCGCGAATACCAGCAATCGCCTGTTCGGTATTCCGAAACTGAATACCATGTAAGCCAAATCGCTGTGCCATTATAATACAGATTTTATTATCATCGAGAAACACGGCCTCTTCGGGCTTTACGTCCAGACGACTTAGCGCACGTCGAAACATTTCTCGTTCCGGCTTCGCCACACCTTCTTCTTCGGAAATAATGATCGCATCAAATACATCGTCGAGGCGATACACCTGTGTCATCATCTCTTTGGTGGCGAGAGTGGCATTGCTGAGAATGGCCGTTTTGTAAGACGGGCGCAATGTGCGCACAAACGCTAGTAATTCGTCGTTGAGGCCCATTTCAGGGCTAAACACCTCCGCTATCGCTTGCCATTCCTGTGGGTCTATACCAAGCTGGCGTGCGACATCGCGCCAGAGATCTTCTTCACTGGACTGTTCTGCTTCCACGGTATCAAAATACTGTGACACAGCCTCTTGCACGCTATTTGCTGGAAGCTGCCTCTGCTCCTCAAAAGCTCGCAGTTCCGGTCTGTCTCTCTGGACAAGGAGAACATCAACGAAATCGACAATAAGAGCACGGATAGGCATATATTTTCTCCTCTTTGCCTTTTTGCCCACTATACGCAAGCAAAGAGTACCTGTCAAGCATACGAACGTGCTTGAATAGAGAAGCGACCTGTGGTATTCTTCCAGCATACGAACGTTTGTGCTTATAGACAATGATGTAAGGCGTGATGTAGGTATGGGTAGAAAACATTCTGAGTCTTATCGGCAACCAGAGCTAATAGCATCAGCATCTGGTTCTCTGCCCGAATCTCCCATGTATTTGAGCGCGGCAGGTTCCGTCACCATCGAGATGGCTGATGCTCTCGAACGATATGCTTTCTGGCAGAAACCAACGGTCATTATTTCTGATGGAGCATATGGAGTAGGAGGGTTTCCCGGCGACCCACCAACATCGGAGGGGCTTGCGGAATGGTATGCTCCACACGTTGCTGCCTGGTCTCGCTATGCATTACCAGAAACAACATTATGGTTTTGGAATACAGAGATTGGTTGGGCTACTGTTCATCCACTTTTGGAGCTACACGGGTGGGAATATCGTGGGCTACATGTCTGGGACAAAAGTGTTGCCCATATAGCAGGCAATGTAAACAGTAAGACTATTCGTAGTTTCCCCGTCGTGACTGAAGTCTGTGTGCGCTATGTTCGCAATGTAAAGTTGCCGACTGAAGATGGGCAGCAATTACCCCTTCAGGAGTGGTTGCGTAGTGAGTGGTTAAGAACTGGCTTACCGCTCTCAAAGACAAATGAGGCGTGCGGCGTAAAAAATGCGGCAACGCGCAAATATTTTACTCAGGATCACCTCTGGTATTTTCCCCCAGCCGAAATGATGGTCAAACTTGCGGACTATGCAAATCGCTATGGGCATCCAACCGATTGGCCATATTTTTCTATTGATGGGAATACGCCAATAAGTGCAGAGCACTGGGAACGAATGCGTGCCAAATGGAATCATGTTCATGGCGTGACAAATGTCTGGTCGGAACCAGCTGTTCGTGGGGTTGAGCGTCTCAAGGACGAACGTGCCAGATGTATTCACGCGAATCAGAAGCCGCTGCGCCTTATTGAACGAACCATCCTTGCTTCCAGCGATGTCGGTGATGTGGTATGGGAGCCATTTGGCGGTCTCTGCTCCGTCGCTGTCGCCTCCTTGCGGACGGGTCGCCACTGCTACAGCAGCGAAAAGCTGGCTGACTACTACGAATTAGCGAAAATGCGTATCAAACAAGAGGAGCAAATGCTTGCAAAAATTTGCGCTGCTTAAAATACTGAGCTTGCAGGGTATTCGAAGCAGCATACAAGAAATTCGCATGTATTCCCATTGGAAAGTGGTATTCCCTTTACAAAATCACAATGTTCGTTTAGCGGACTATTGATATCTAAGGCTTTTTCTATTCTACGGAAATATGTTTCCCATCGATTTTCTCTTGGACGCAGAGGAAATAAAACGAAGGCAACTATCCCTCTGCTATTTCTTTGTTCATAATGAAGGGAACTCGCTAACTTCTGTGCATCTCGGGTAATTGAATCGAAGTTAGGCGTAGTTGTACGTGGATTGCTCTGAGTACCATCCATCCTCCAACTTACGGTTGGTGTCTTAAGTTCTAGATAATACTGGATATTTTCAAATCGAAAAGCAATATCCGTAAATAAATTTTTTGCCTCATTGCCATTATTGAATTTTTCTACCTCAATAGCTGCTATTCCTTCCTTTTTTTCTAGTTCCCGCGCAAGCTCAAATTTAAGCCATCCCTCAAATTTCGCTTTTTGGCGAGCAGCAATAGCAAG
>DASTKE010000771.1:0-5092 GCA_035716105.1 Ktedonobacteraceae bacterium
CGATGACCTCAAGATCGAGCGGAACTCGTGCCAGCGCCTCAAGCACGGAAGCCACCGTCTCCTCTTCATTGTACACAGGAACAACGACCGAAATGCGCATGCGCCATTACCTCGTTTCTTTGACATTATTCTTTATGTATAGTGAACCGGGATTGCGAGCAACCAGATATCTGAATATCTGATCTATTCTTATCTTATATAGAACGAACGAATAAGGGAAGAAATGAGCAACAAAAGCTCATTTCCATAGCTGAATGGTGCCATCTGTCAGGGCGACAAATAACTGGTGTGGGCCAAAGTGCAGGGCGCTGATCTGCCAGGGATGGTAGAATTTCTGCACAAGTTGTCCCTGTGGAATAGACCAGAGGTCGACAACACCCTCGTTGATTTCGCTATCTTCTCGCGCTACCGCCAGGTACTGCGCGTCGGGCGAGATGGCGAGCCGCGAACTGCCGCCCATCGTGCCGCTTGCCAGGTCGGCGTAGGTGCCGTTTACCGTGTCATACAGCCGTATGTGCTTTTCCGCGTAGACAAAGGCGAGAGTTTGCGCGTCGGCGGTGATGGCGTAGGGCGGTGAGCAGTCTGCACAGCGTCCCGCGAGCACAGAGGTCGTAATGCGTGGCTTTACCTTGCCGCCAAAACGCGCTCTAGCGGTCAAGTCCCAGCGGCGAATGACCACCGCTTCTTCCTGCTCTTCTGGCACGTGCGCACAGGAGAGCGTCAGCAGCGAGTGAGCGTCTTGCGCAAGCACCCGTAAACGAATGGCCCAGAACTGCCGGTTGCTGATATCATCCTCTGGACAGACGATGGGCGCGCTCAACTGCTCTGATGGTTCTGCCAGTGAGTGAGCAACCACATCGGTGCCGCGCACGCCCCAGGCACGGGGGGAACGCGTATCGTCAACAAGCAGGGGCAGTGCTACAATCGCCTCGCCCTTGCCGCCGGAAACCTCTTGCAGCACCATATCAAGCGAATAGTGCGCCGAGACGGCCCGCTCGATCAGAGGATAGCTCCACTCTAACGTGCCGTTGGCACTGTCCCAGACGTGCAGTCCCAGTCGTCCCCAGCCCGCCAGCAGGCCAGCATTAGCCGAGAAACGCAGTTCGCGCAATGACTCGACGGTGAAGCCGGGGTGAGCGGCAAAGGCGACGGGAGCTATTGTTGTGGCAGTTGTTGTGTTGTCTTCGAGACGATGCCAGATTTTCCCCTTGCCATCCAGCGTTCCCGCGGCAATGCTCGTTCCCCGCGGCGTTTTCACGCTGCTCAGCACGGAAATAACTCCCAGCATGGTGTGCAGCGCGGGTCCAGCGGTGAACGGGCCTTTCGTGCTAAAAATGCTGAGGCCAGAAAATTCAAGGTCATCCACTATGTCAACGCGATGTGGCTTGCGGCGCGGACGCACCAGTCCTCCCTGGCGATAGTCGAGGACGCCGCCAATCACCGCGTCATAATTCGAGCGTTTCTCCGGGTCACTCAGCACGGCGTAAGCGCGATTGATGCGCTTCATCTCAACAGCGCCGCCCTGCCCGGCTAAGTCGGGGTGGTAGCGCCGCGCCAGTTGTCGATACGCCCGCTTCAACGTCTCACTATCAGCATCTATCGGTACGCCCAGAATGGTGTAATAGTTTTCGGGTATGTCCATACACTCATATCGTATCACAAAAGGCTTATAGAGATACAATGCGAGTGCGCTCGCGCTGGTTGTTCTGGGAGAGGCGGCGCAGCGCCCAGATGTACCAGGTGGCGACAGAGCGGTAGGGACGCCAGCCCTCGCCGCGCTCCAGCAGAGCCTGGCGGTCGGGACGCACTTCCAGGCTATAGGCTGCACGCACGCCTTCGACGAAGCCGAGGTCATCGAGGGGGAGCACATCGAGGCGAGCGAGCGAGAACATGAGAATCATTTCCGCCGTCCAGCGACCGATGCCTTTGACGGCGACCAGCCTGCTAATCACTTCCTCGTCGTCGAGCGCGGGCAGTTCTTCCAACTTCAACATGCCCTGTGTGACGCGCTCGGTCAGGTCGCGCACGTAGCGGGCTTTGGGCGTGGAGAGGCCGACTGCGCGCAGGGCGTCAGCGTCGAACGCAGCGAGGAGTTCCGGTGTGATGGAAGCGCCTGGCTCAATGCCGATGGCTGTGCGGAGCCGGGCCATGATGGCGTCGGCGGCCTTCACAGAAATCTGTTGCGAGACAATGGCGTCGACAAGCGTCTCGAAAGTGTTGGGATTGGGGACGAGCGTGCATGGCCCCACACGCGCTATCGCGTTCGCCAGCACGGGGTCAACTTCGCTCAAATGGATCATCGCCTGCTCGATGGTTTCAGGCCAGGATGCGCTGGTAGGCATAGAGGAACATTTCTCCTGTGTGATGGTGTATCCAGTGTTGTTTTGGATCAGAACAAATGTATCATATTTGCTATCTGGCACGCAAGCACGCTGTAGTAATTAAGAGGAACTATGCCCATCAGCTACATCTTTGCAATATTCAGGGTTGCCATGTACTGGCATTCGGTGTAGGCTTGATAGGCTCCGGCTGATCCCAGGATGGGGAGCGGGCTTTCATTAGGTGGAATGGTGCGGCCCGTGTAGGAATCGTCGGAAGCCTTTTTCACGAGAAGGGCAGCGTTAAGCAGGTCGGCTGATGGAGGCGTGACTGAGATACTGGTTTGCTGCCCAAGCGCTTTTAAGAGTTGAACGTCATGCACGCGCATATTTTGTACCCAGCTACGCAGATCGGTAATAGCGCTCTGGACATTGCGAACGTGCTGGCGTATGGCCGGGTCCTGCGTGGTCTGGGAAATCTTGTTCACCTGTGCCGCGAGCGCATCCAGATAGCCGATCTGCGCAGGCGACGAGATGAGGCCGGCAGGGTTAGAAAGCAGGGCAGGAGCATTGGCTGGCAGGTCGCCGCTGCTGTGGGCATACTGCGCACCATCGACGAGTTGGAGAATACGAGTCGCCTGCCTCATAACAAGACCGTAGTCGTGCATGTGCTGCACTTGCAGCGTATCGTCAATACTGTTCGCCTTGTCGTTGATCGATTTGATGGTGTTGAACATTCCGTTGAGAACACCGGCCTTATCGGGGAAGCCGGGCAACTGGTAGAGAATGTTTTTGACGTAGGCAAATGATGCCTGCTCAAAGCTCCCTTTGTAGAGGATGGCACCAGCCGGGTCGTGGAACGCTGAGCCGCTGTTTTCCAGCGTGATTGAGAAGCCCTGGGCGGTTGCGAGCAGATTGGCATGGCTGCTATTTGTATAGGTCCAGGTAATGGTGCCGTTACTGGGCGTGGGCTTGCCCAGGAAGAACGCCCGCCCGTTTTGCATCTCTAACCACGCGGCATATACCTGACCCTGTGGAGCGTCAGGTATGCCCTGTAGCGCAACGCGCAAGGTATCGTCATGACCGAGCGCATCGTCCTGGAAGAAGACGTGACCAACCAGCGTACCTGAAGATGTAGTTGGGCCACCAGAGTGTATAAAGAGCACGGTACCCAGCAGCGCGGCTAAGATAAGCACAACTGCCGCCGAGACCAGGTAGAATGGTCGCATATTGCGCCTGTGTACTCGCGAAGCAGGACGCTGCACCGGTACGGCGATAGGCGCTGAGTATGATGACACGGTCGCGGGTGGCCGCGCTGCCGGTACAGGCACAGGCGCGCTGAGAGAAGTTACTACAACCGGCATCTGTTGCGAAGTGCGCTGTACCCAGGTGGGTGAGTTCACGTTGGGAATTGGCCCGGTACGCGGTGAAATTGGCTCTGCTGGAGCAGTCATAGGACGGACAGCAGCCACCGGCATAGAAGCTCTTTTTGGCATGTCTCCCACCAACGGCTTGCTCACTGTGGGATGCCCTGGATTGGTATTGGAGGACATCGCCGCCGCGGGGGAAAATATCGACGGGTTGATGGGCGATAGCGGCCCAGAGGCTGAGGAAGGAGCGCTGACAGGTACGCCCAGAATGGAGGTGGATGGCAGTGGACCACTGCTATCGCTCCTGCTGATTTCGCCTGTCCTGCGCGCCTGCTCGACTGCCAGAATACGATGAAAGCTTCCCACGCGCCAATTCTCCAGGGAACAGGCATCGGCGATGGCCGCGGCCAAAAGCGAGGCTGTCGGATAGCGTGTCTCCTGGTCTTTTGCCAGCGCTCGCAGGATGACTTCAGAGAGGGCGGCTGGCACATTGGGGTTAATCAGCGTCGGCGGCGTGGGCAGGATATTGAGGTGCTGCATCATGACGGCAACAGGACTCTCGCCACGGAAAGGCGGTACACCGGTACAAAGTTCATACAGGATGACGCCGAGCGAGTAGATATCGCTTCGAGCTGTTGCGGGCTGTCCCTTTGCCTGTTCGGGCGAAAGGTACAGTGACGACGGTGAAGGAGCCGCACCGGTACCCAGCAGCTTTCCCATCGCGAAATCCGCCAGCATCGGTTCGCCCGACGGGAGATGACCTGTACTGCGCTGGTCGAGTAGGATGTTCCCCGGCTTAATATTGCCCGGCACGATATCGTTTTGATGCAAGTAATCAACGGCGGAACCCAGGCTCGAAAAAAGATAGGCGATATCGGTAATCGCTGGAAAATTGCTGGTGTGCGCCGTCTTACCGATGTAGTCGGCCAGCGACTGCCCCTCGATGTAGTCCATAATCAGGTAGGCAGTGGTGGCATTGGCATCCGCTGGACGGGAGACATTGACTTCTCGTATCTGGACGATGTTGTCGTGCTGCAGCGCGGTGACAGCTTCTCCCTCCTGAACGAAGCGCGTCATAAAATTGGGATCAGATTGCAGATCGGGATGGATGAGTTTGATGGCAACTTCCCGCCGCAATTGTAGATCATAGCCTTTCCATACCTCGCCAGCACTTCCACGTCCCAATGGCTTCTGCAACTCATACTTGCCGATACGTCGTGGTGTTGTACTCATAAACGTTTCTCTTTCGCTTCTTTTCAGGAAACAACTTCAGTATCGGTATACAAAGATCCCAACTCTACGATACCAGATTTTCCCCCGCTTCTCAAGCCAATAGGATAATTGGGTGTTCGCTCTATGACTCAGATGAGAGCGTGTGCATGGCCGATAGCGAGCAAAGCTCGC
>DASTKE010000772.1:0-2476 GCA_035716105.1 Ktedonobacteraceae bacterium
TAGGGGGAACGAATGATCCCCTCGCCTGAGCTTTCTTGCGGGCCTGCTCGCCAGTTGGCCTTCCCCCCAGCCAGGTCGTAATACTGCTGCCAGACCTGCCTGAGCAGCTCTACACTGGCCACATCCTTCAGTTCAGCAGGCACCTGGGGTTGCTCCAGAGCGTGCAGCAGATGCATGCCATCTGCCCCGATCTGCTGGGCCAAGGCCGTGCGCTGGCTTTCCGCCTTGGGCAAGCGATAGTTCTCCACGCGGTGGCTGTAACGCTCAAACCAGTCGGGGCTGATCTGCTGGACCAACCACCCAGGCGCGAGGGCGGCTAGATCATCCAGCACGGCGCGCAGCGTTTCTCCGACACATTCCAGGTTAGAGAGCGATCGCACCCGTGCCAATACATGGGTGGAATCGGTGCGTTGCTTGCCACCGGCTTTGAGCCAGCCCCGCTCTCTGCACACCTCCAGGAGCCGATCCAGCAACAGGCTCTCTGCACCCTCCTCCACCAGACGCGTGCGAAATTCAGACAACAACGAGAAGTCAAAGCCGGGATCGCTCAAGTCTAACCCCAAGCTGTATTTCCAATCAATGCGCTCGCGTACGGCATTGGCGGCTTGGCGGTCGGTGAGATTCTCCGCATATTGCAGCACCGTGACCACCGCTAGTCGCCAGGGCGCATAGGCGGGCTGTCCTTCCACTGGGTAGAGTGCCGCAAACTGCTCGTCCTGATATAATTCGCCTAGCGCGTCACGCAGTCGCATGGCCAAGGTCCCTTTCGGGCACGCTGCTCGTGCCACACGCGCCGTTTCCTCTGGAATGCTTCCCAACTCTTGTGGATACATCGACATGGCTCTCCTCCTTCCGCAGGCTCTCTGTGATGACTTTTTCCTCCTATTGTATCATTCCAGTATTGCTGGCATTCGCCAACAAAGTCCTGAAAGAGGGAGATGGAGGGGAGGCGGGAACGAGGGCAAAACACGGAAAGCAGCGGCGTGGCCAGACTTCTCTCAATTGGCTCATAGAAACATCTCCCTCTGGCTGGCTGCCTGTCACGGAACCGCAAGCCTGGTGCTTGCCGGGATCGGTTGATGTTGCCCAGAAATGCGGCTTGTCTCACCGGCGGAGTTGGCCCGTTATGCCGCCTTTTTCCCTGTTCCCTCGATCGAGAGGGGTGGCGCTGGCGAAGTGGAAGATGCCACCTCAAACCAGCTTGCCCCTTCGCTGCCCTCTTCAAGGAGAATGGCAGCCCTGCTGTGGCCGTTACCACCAGATCTAGCAGGGAGGTTGAACGGGCCTCATCGTCAAGGTGGTCGCCGATATGAGCGAGATGCGCTTCGTGCTGGCTCAGAGACAGGGAGCGGAAATTCAGCGGGAGGAGCGCGAGGAATCAGAGCTGAAGTCGTTCCAGCTTGAGGGTTAGCCTTTCCCGGTAACTCGATGAGAGGGATATGAGGGTAGGACACTGCCGCATAGCAGCGGACGAGAGAGGTGAGACAGACTAGAGGTAGCAGCAGGCTTTCCCACAGCGAGAGCGAAACAGTAACCTCGCGTTGCTGATCTTCCCACTCAGGGGGCCAGGGAACGAGGACCAGCGCATCGACCCTCGTTTGACGCTGCGGAGGGAAAAAGGGGGATATCATCCCGGCTGCCATGCCGAACACCTCCACTGGATTGAGGCTGCCCGGATTGATGGTACAGCGCCCGGAGGCTCGTCGGGGGAGGGCCAGCGCGCTGGCAATGTCGCGCAAGTGTTGACGCTCCAGTCTCTCGTCACCGACGCAACTGCACACGATGAGCTTTCCGCCCATTTTCAATGAAACGGTCTTTTGCACCAGCACGCCTTGCGGGAGTACGGACTGCGTTTCGCTCGCGCTTAGCGTCGCTTCGTGCCGGACGATACGTTGATGCAGGGGACGCCTGAGCCGGGCTGAGACATGCTCGCGAGTTGGCAGCACTTCTATCTGCCTGTTCGCGATCTCGTAGATCAACCTCAGGCTCGCGCTAGAAAGCGTTGCTGCGCCCAGCGCGTGTTCTCGCAGATGTAACGTGTTTCCTACTTCGGTTGCACCGGTAGCGAGCCAGGTTTCAAATGTGTCCTCCAGTGAGAGAAGGCGGGAAAGGTCGCGTCCCCCTTGTGGAAGGGGAAGAGCATGCTGAGCGTGTATTGCGGGCCGAATCACTGGTATACACCTCCATAAAGGGTGATGGCAGCGCTTTCTTTTCGGTTGTCATCACGACGATATTCATGGCGAAAGGGAGCAGAGAGTGAAAAAAGAAAAACGGATCTTGAGTAGCGGCTCTCAGGCTCTTGTCGGAGCAAGAGCCTGAGAGGCCGGCGGGCCAAACAAGGAGCGATCTTCGAGCCTTACCCGGCCAGCGCGAACCGCTGCAGGACGGTAATGATCCGCTCGATTTCGTCTTCCCCCAGCTCGGGGTAGAGCGGAATATGCGTTGTCCGCCCCTGGACTGCTCTCGCCACATCCAG
>DASTKE010000773.1:0-5839 GCA_035716105.1 Ktedonobacteraceae bacterium
CTGTTCGTGGGCGTCTTTACCATTGGCCTGATTCTGGTGCTGGGGCAGAACCTGCGCGACAAAATCAACAGCACGTTGGCCCAGAGCCTGACCTTCAATGTGGTCACGATCACCTCGAACGACGACGCGGCGAAGCTGCAAGCGCGTCTGGGGTCAATTGCAGGTCTGCAAAGCTCCAGTCACCGCACCATCGCCAGCACGGTTCCGGTTGCGATTAACGACCAACCCATCGCGGCATTGTTGCCGAAAGGGGCAAACGCACAGCCCTCGACGACGAATCTGGGCAACTCGGCAGTCTACTTCCTGAGCGGCATGGAGGGCTACAACGTAAGGGATAAGCAGTTTCCCACGACGCAGAATATGACGATTACTGAAGGTCGTAATCTGAACGCTAGCGACGCGGGAACGAATAATGTGCTGGTTGAATGGCCGCTGGCTCACTTAGACCCCTTCAAAAATGTGATCAAGGTGGGCAGTACGATTACGGTGGCCAGCCAGGATGGCAAGCTTATGCGCACGCTGACCGTTGTCGGCGTCTACCGCAGCAGTGGCTTCGGCGGCAGTATCGAACCCATCCTCGGCACCTCGGACACGGTCTCGGCTCTGACACCAGCTGGGACGGGGCAGACCATCTTCTACATGAAGATCGCGACCGACGATGTGGGCAAAGCGGTGGGAACCATCGGTAAGATCGCGCCCAACGCCTCGGTCTTCAACCTGGCGAATATTGGCGACTTTATCAACCAGATACTCAACGATATCCTGCTGACGCTGATCGCCATCGCCTCGCTCTCCTTGCTGGCCGGCGTTATCATCATCGCTAACGCGGTTGCCCTGGCGATGCTGGAACGGCGGCGCGAACTGGGCATCCTCAAATCGGTGGGCTATACCAGCCGTTCTATCTTGAGCGAGGTGCTGATCGAGAACGGACTGGTCGCGGGTGTGGGTGCGCTGCTCGCCATGCTGCTAGTCACACTGGCGACGAGCCTGCTGGGCAACTTCGTCTTCCACACGGGCTTCGGCGTCAATGGCTTCGTTGCCCTGGGACTGATCTTTGGCATCTTGGCATCGCGCTGCTGGCAATGGTAGTCGCCGCGCTGGTTGCCTGGGGAGCCGTGCGCGTGCGCCCGCTCGAAGTGCTGCGCTACGAATAAAGGAAATATGTCCACAAGAGGTTAGAGGGGAAGGCGCGGCAATTATGTACACAATTGCCGCGTCTTCCCCTCTAACCTCTTATGGACATATTTCCTAATCATCAGGTTTAGCCTGCTGAGCTTGCTTGTCTAGTGTATACTCGTACCAGGTTAGATATTTCTAAAACTCTTTGGATGTTGGAAATTCTGATGGGTATGGATAAACAAGTGCAAATATTGATTGTAGATGACGACGCGGAGATACGGAACTTCCTGGGCGCGCTCCTGGAAGATGAAGGCTATCGAGTGGAAAGCGCGGAAGACGGTCTGGTAGCCCTGGAAAAACTGGATAAGCGTAGGCCCGACCTCATTCTGCTGGATATCATGATGCCTCGCATGGATGGCTATCGTTTTGCGGAAGCATTGCAGCGGCTTGGTCTGCAACCACCGATTCCATTTATCGTGCTTTCCGCCAATTTACGCGAGCAGCAGGCGCAATCAATGGGGGCCTGTTCCTACATTGCCAAACCCTTTGATTTGTTTGATCTGCTGGACAAAGTTACTCAATGTACCATGAACTGAGAAAACGGCTATTTCTCTAGCCATACGTGCCGCTTCAATGCTGTGTTGGACGCAAGCTTAATCCCACCAGTCCGCTCAGGAGCACAAGGACTATGCTTAATAGAACTGGCCAGAAAGTACTGCTGTGAAGCAGAAAGCCGAAGAGCCAGATCCAGAAGACGCCAAAGAGGCCATTGGCGAAGAGCAGGATGCCAGTGACGGAGCCGAGCGTGTGTTCCGTTCCTTCGCACGCCAGCGTCAGGCTAGTACCGTAGACTGGCCCAAGCCCGGCGATGGCGATGCTGAATCCGGCAGTCGCCGCAAACACATTGGGGCTGAAGATCAGCACTACCAGCCCAAGTAGCCCAACTCCAATGCTCAGCATGGTGATCTTCCACGAGCCGAGGCGCGTGATAATGCTTGCCGCTCCCAGACGGCCCAGGGCATCCACAATCCACATTACACCTATCAGAATAGCGAGCAGCGATGCAGGTTGCTTGAACGCATCATGCATGTAACTGGCTATCCAGCTATACATGCTGATATAGACTCCCCCTGTCAGCATCATAACGATAATGACTGGTGCCAGGACAAGCAGGAGCGAGGGTACGCTTTTCAGCGTGTGCTTTAGATTGTTTGTGCCATGCTTGATGCGGAAGTTTTTCGGAATGGCGAGCAGCGAGCAGAGGGCAATGACCGCAAAGGCCAGCGTAAAGATGAAGGCTGGACGCGGGTCGTTGTGATATATCCTCAGCAGACCCGCGTCAACCAGTGAGATGATGAAGCCGGCAATGGGATAGATGAGCGAGAACAAATTGAGTACCATGCCGCGTTTGTGCGCATAGACCGAACCCATCATGCCGTTGGTGCTGGCATCGATAACGCCGCCGCCGGTGCCTGCAATACCGACCAGCGCTACCAGAATGAGCAGAGCTGCTGATTGCGGGAAAAACAGGTAGGCGAGAAAGGCCAGCAGGCAACCAGTGAGAATAAGTGCCGCCAGCAAAAACGTACTGCGCGGTCCGAAGCGGTCAAGCAGCAAGCCTCCAACCAGCGCGCCAGGGACATAGCCCAGGCTCCATAGTTCAAGGAGCGGTTGCAAACTGGTTGGCGAGGTGTGTAGCAGGTGTGAGAGCGGCCCAATATTTGGTCCCCAGAGGCTGCTGCTGAACGCAAAAATGAACAGGACAAGGCAGGCGGCGAGCGTAATGCCGAAGAGATGTTTTGTAACATTGCTCGCCCCGCCTGCTTCTGGCTGTGTTGTTTTTAATAGCTTCGGTGTGTGCCGCGGAGATGTTGATGCCATATCACTCTATGTCTCTCGTGAAGATGTTGAGGTTCGAAACCCTTTTCGTTCGCCCAATGTTTTTCGTGATCACGTCTGTTGGCGAGAACATGCCAGAAAAGAGCCTCTCGCATGTCATGCTGAGCACCGCGAAGAATCTGCGTGAGCCACCTGGTCGAGCGAAGCGGCAGCAGATGCTTCGCGGCGCTCAGCATGACACGTCTGGGCCCGTTTTTTCTGGCATGCCAGAAAAGAGCCGGGCCGAATCAATGGGAAGCCTACATATCTTAACACGAGATGTTCTGTTAAAGCGTTGACAATGCTCTGCGGCTACTCCGTTTGTGGTCTCTTATCTATCACTCGTGTTGATTTGAGCGTTTTGTTGGGGTCGAAGATGTCGCTCATGCTCACATATTCGATGATAGGCCGCATCTCCGCCGCTTCCGCAACCTTCGTTGTGAGTTGGGCGCGAATGCGCTCATGCTCATCCGGCGGCGCTGCAACGCGCACCACCAGCTTATCGGCTGAATAGGGATCGGCCTCGTTCTCCTTTGTGAAAATGATCTGGTACTCCTCGATGCCTTCAATCGTGGCAATGGCCTCTTTCATCAGATCGGGATTGATGAGTGTTCCCTTCAAGTTGACCAGTTCGGCGGTGCGTATCGTGTTGGTGACGATGCGCGGCCCCTGCCGTCCGCAGTGTGGGCAAACCTCGTTGCTGATGGCATTCAGATCGCCCACAACGTAGCGCAGCAGGACGGTGCCGCGCCGGTCGAGGTGGGTCACGGTAAACAGGCCGCGCTGCCCATCGAGGAGCGGCTCGTGCGTCTGTTCGTCCACGACCTCAAAGTGAAACTGATCGGGTGCCGGGTTATGCCCACCGCCCAGTTCGGTGCATTCGCCCGTCGATCCCTGCATCTCAGTGAAGCCGAGGCCGTTATTTACCATCAGCGCTTGCTCGTTCGCGCCCAGGCGTACCAGGCGGCGGCGCATATCTTCGCGCATCCCGCGAGGGCAGGGTTCGCCCAGCACCACAGCCAGCCGCACATGCGAGAAATCCGCGCCCAGTTCCTCTGCTCGCATGATGACGCGCCGCACGTAGCTGACAATGCCGCTCAATACCGTCCCTTTGTGCTGCTCAACCATGCGCACGGCCTCGTCCAGTCTGCGGTGAACAGCATAGGCCGGATATGGCGTGCCAGTCAGCGCGTTGACAACAGGCGCACCGATGACAGTAGCATAGTCGCGGGTGCGCAGGAAGCCGATATGTGGCACAGGCGTCAGCGGAAAGAGGTTGATGATCGTATCCCTGTCGCTGATGCCCACGATGCCGCACAAACGCTTCAGTTGTTCCAGAATGGCGAAATAATCATGCGTCGTATTGTAAAAGGGCGTAGGCATACCAGCAGTGGTACCGGTCGTGTAGCTCAAGTCCCACAGGATGCGCTCGTGCGGCGTGAACTCCGGCAGTGGGTTCAGGCGGAACGCCATCGGGTTTTTCATATAGTCTGATTTGAACGTCACCGGCAGTTTGTGCAGGTCAGCAAGGCTCTGGAAGTCGTCGGGGGTCAGGTGCAGGCGATTGAATACCTCCTGGTAGTAGGGATGCGCCTTGAAGCAGAGGGCTATCTGATGGCGAAAACGCTCATCCTGAATGGTCCGCACCCCTTCCCGGCTGCGATATAACAGGTCAACCGTTGGGGCAGTGGCTTCTTGCATGATTAGCTCCTTATCTAGATATCTTTCACCATCGTTCGTTTGAGTGTCACTATCCTCTTCTCGCGTACAGTGTATATGAACAGTCGGCAAGGTGTTCTCCTGACTAAAGGGGCAGCAGCGCCAGCGGAATGTGCATCTCTTCCGGCGTTAAGCCGCCGTGGTTGCCCAGGAAATGCATTTTGAAGCGTCCTTCTTCATACCACCACACAGAATCCTGCTGGTAGGGCAGGATCACCACGTTGCCGACCCTGTTCAGGAACTCGGTTGATGGCTCGTGCAGGCCAAAGAACTGCTGATCCAGCAGTTCCCGCGTCCGGTAGACTTCGGCGCGACCGGCCAGGCGCTTTTGCAGGTAGGCAATGGCCTCGTCGAGGCGTTCCTCCTCAACGTACAGGAACATGTCGCGTGCCGAGCCTGCCGGGACGAGAAAACGCCCCTTCTGGTTTGTTTTCAAGTAGCGCTCGATCTCTCGCGCCTCACGATTAAGATAGATTGTTGTCGATGGACTGACGTTAAGCTGACCATGATCGGCGGTCATAATGAACAATGTATCTTGTACCTTGCCGGAAAGGGCCTGGTAAAACTGCTGCTCCATTGTGCGCAGAAAGGAATCCACCGCTTGCTCAAATTGCTCTGAATGGGGGCCGTACTGGTGTCCAGCCCCGTCAATGCGGTCAAGGTAGAGGAAGTAGTACGCTGGGCCGCTCGTATCGGCCAGCAGGAGTTCGGTCATCTGTGAGAGCGCGTCTGGAAGTCTGCGAAATGAATAGACTGATGCGCCGCGAAAGAGGACGTTGGAGGGCGTGGAGGGTGTATACGCCTCGTGCTGGAAGATGTGCGAGGTCACGCCTGCACTTTTCAGATCCTGGTAGAAGGTGCGCCGGGGATAGAACGCCTCGGCGGGAAGCATGGAGCGTTTCAGCGTATCGCGCTCCTTATCACCCGCGTAGGAGAAAAGCAGCGGCGTAATCACCTCGTCGACCAGTGGCTCGTAGTAGTGCCACTCGTAGACGCCGCTCTGCCCCACATCTAGCCCGGTATGAATGCATGTCGTATGCGCGGCAGTGGTCGAGGGGAACTGCGAGGTCATTTTTGAGACCACACCCTCGTTGAGCAGGTGCTGAAGAAATGGATAGCGTTC
>DASTKE010000774.1:0-5008 GCA_035716105.1 Ktedonobacteraceae bacterium
GGCCCTACGATATTCGGCGCGGCTCGTAGAGCCGCATGACCGACGAATATCGTAGGGCCATCCCCTTGCGGGTGGCCTGCCGGGGCTCTTGTGGGTGGCCTGCTGGGGACAGTGTCACTTAACATACCGCCTCTTCTTTGCTCTTCTGCATATATTTAATATATTAAATATATTAATGGTCGTTACGATAGGATTTTTTATACGTCTCAATGTAGTGAATGCCAATAAGACGTTTTGACAGATAGGTAGATAGATAAATAGAGGGGTATCGCGGGGAGGACGGTTGAGATGGGAAAAACCCGGCTATTGACTGAATGCACTTTTGGTTGGGGCCAGAAGCTCCGGCTCTATACCGATTACCTGGATATTGATGGCACCCCCTACGCGCTAAGTGCGCTCACACACGTACATCCCATGTTTCGCACGGTCATGGGCATTGCCTCGGCCCGGCTTGAGCTGCGCTTTGGGAAGAAGAAAGTGCTCTTGCGCGGCATTGCAGAGGTCGAGGCGGCGCGTTTTGTTGTAGCATATCTTTCCCCCTGGTGCTGGGAAGATGCGCAGCATGTACCGGCTCCCGTGTCTCCTCCTGTTTCTCTTCCTGCATCTCCTGCATCACAGCAGCGCAGTGGCTGGGATGAGCTGATGGAGGAGGTCACATTACCGGGCGCGGCCCCTCTGGAGCAGGCAGTGCGGCGCGGGCAGAGCCAGCGTTTGCAGGGAAGCAAGCCTCGCTTGAGATCAGTACGCCTTGAGCGCGAAGCGTCGCAGCCACCAGCCGAACGGCCTGCGCGCAAGCGACGCGAACGGAAAGCCGGCAGGGCGAGCCACATGAAAGAGACTCTGACGGTGATTCCCGTTCCCCTGCGCCTGCTGCCGGGCGAGGAGGCGTATTACTACATCGAGGCCACCCTCTGCGACGAGCCAATCGGCACGGACAATTCCATCACCTATCCCGCGAAGGATCATGGCAAGTTGATGCTGACGAACCAGCGCATCATCTACATGGGACGTAAAAGTCAGGTGGTGATCGATTACGCGCACCTGTTGCAGGTCTCTCGCCTGCGTGGAGCTATCGCCATTCAGTCCGATTATCGCTACCGGCGGGAGATTTTTGAGCTACGCCGCCCCCTGGAATGCGCGGAACACCTGGAAACCATCCTCGAACACTACGCGCAGACGCAGGAGACGCAGGCCGGAGATGAGGTCACGCTCGTGGATGAGGCAGCATGGGCTGCTCGCGCCGACGCGGCTGGCGCAGGTGAAGGGAACGCGCCGACGGAGGAGATCAGCACGGGCAACCTGGGGGAGTTGCGGCACAACTGGCGTTGGAGGGTTGCACGCCTGCAACTCAGAAATACCGGTGATTACGAGAATGGCTGGCAGAATGGGCGGGGTAGTCAAGATGGCCAGGATGCTGAGGACGGGGGCGATGTGTGGGATGAGCATGAAGCGCCGACTGAGGAGGCGGATGAAGTGCCAGGTATGGTATCCGAAGGAATACCGGACGCGGTGTCGCAGGAGCCGGGCGGAAAGGATGGAGAGCGATGGTAATCGATACGTTGATGGCGATCTGGAATAGAGGGTACGGTGGCCGGAGCGCTATGGTTTTCAGTTCTTTTGTGCTGATTTGCATCAGTATATCCCTACTTTTGGCTACAACCAGGCTGTCCTGGTTGGCCTTGCTGCCACAGGGTGGAGCGCCCGGCAATCAACCGGGTGGTAACAGGGGCTATGTAAACCAGACCGCGCAGGCAAACAATAGTACTCCCACCATCGATGCCACAGCGGAAAGTAGGCCGGCAACCGGCGCTGGCGCGAATGCCTGTTTGCTCACTCCACTGCCAAGCAAAACACCGGCAGCCCGTGGAACACTGGTCGCGCCGGGTACCGGTCAGAAAAGTACTGGCAGTGGTTCGAGCACCGCGCCGGGTACGTCAGGCTCAGGAGGAGCGCGCCCAACACCAACCCCGAACCGACCGGTGACACCAACGCCGCGTCCGAAACCAACGCCCCCGGTGACGCCTTCACCGGGTGGAACGCCGACCCCCGTTCCCACTCTGACGCCTATTTCTACTGCCACGCCGGCAGAGACACCGACGCCCACACCAACGGCTGCGCCAACGGAGACACCCACACCCACCACGCCGCCTGTATCGCCCCCCGTGTCACCAACCGCTACACCGGGCGCGACCTCAACCACCACTACAGGTGATGGTAGCCCAACCCCTACGGGCAATGGGGCAAACACGAATGGTCAACATTCTCTTGATCCTGGGGGTTCCAGTAGTACAGGCCGCTCTGGCGTTCCTGGCCGCACTCGCCTGCCTGGTGGAAACGGCATGACCTGGAATCCGAACTGTTTCAGCGCAAGCCTCGCTGCTGGCGGGAGTAGCAGCGTCATGTTTTCTTTGCCGGGTAGTCTGTGGCTGATCCTGGCAGGCGCTGCCCTCTGCACGCTGCTGTTTTGCGCAGGAAGATGGCTATGCAGCCATCGTAATGCCTGATGGATGGGAACACAAAACGGACGGGGCGCAATGCCTGCACAGGCATTGCGCCCCGTCCGTTTTGTGTTCCCATCCATCAGGAGCTTGAAGATTGTTTGAGGCTCCCTACGGCGACGACTTGCCCGTGAGGGCTGCCCTGGCTGGCTGCCGGGCCTGGTTCTACGCTTACTGCGGTGGTATCGTATCCCTGCCCCTTCGCGTTGCCAGGAAAGGAGATCATAGCGCTGCCGTTGTTCGTGTTGAGCAGCCCGATGCTGGTGGGCTGATTGCCGCGCAGCAGCCACCCCTGGTAGACGTGTGTTCCACGCAGTTGTGGCAGATTATGCATCACCAGCACGGTGAGATTTTGCTGCGGATAGTAGATAAGCTCTCCGGTGGCTCTCAGGGCGGTGCCGCTCCCCTGCACATCGGTGACTTGCGCTGATGATGCTAGCTGAGAGTGTTGGATGGCGATAAGCTGATTCTGGACGCTGCCAAGCTGGTGTTGCAATGTGATATTCCAGACCATCATTGTGCCGAAAAGGACGAACATAAGAACTGCCGCTGCCGCCACCAGTGGCATTCCCCAGCGTTGCCAGCGCGATGGCCCGGGTTGGCGACGGGGGCGTGGTGCGAGAGGTACAGGAACACTCTCACTCCTCTCATTCCCGTGCTTGCTCTCTTCGCGAATGGCTGCCAGTACGCGCTCTTTCATCTCTGGTGACGGGCTGATCTGGGTAACAGAGAGCGGCAGGAGGTCCACAACGGCACGCAGTTCATGGTACAGTTGAGTGCAGGCCGCACACTCAGCAAGATGGGCCTCTGCTGCTCTGCGTTCTTCCGGTGTTATGGCATTCAGGGCGAAAGCGCCCGAAAGTTCTTCAAATTCTTTGCAGGTCATTGTGGACTCTCCAATTTCTGTCTACCTTGACCTAGAATACGATTTCTTTTGCACTACAGATTACTTTATCATTATGGTTCACCTGTATATGTGCCGTTCCTTATAATCGTCATAGCCATCGCGATCACCTGTCGGCAGCTATGAAAAGACCATCTTTACTATAGCACAAGAAGCAATTAAGGAAAAATTTTGTGGCGAAGAAAAAGGAGCGCGTTGCAGACAACGCGCTCCTTTTTCTTCGCCACAAAACAGTTTTACCTCACGTGTGGCATCACTTCGCTGGCGAAGTGGGCGATCTGCTCGACGCGGTCGGGCCAGCGAGGAACCATGAATTGGAGGGCGATGTGGTCGACGCCCGCGTCACGATAGGCACGCAGGGCTTCGACCAGTTGCTCAGGGTTGCCGCGCAGGCGGTGTTCGTCCTGGGGTACGGCTTCGTCTGTCATCTCGATGGGGCGGCAGCAGGTGAGGTGGATGGAGGCCGGGTCGCGACCCGCCTCTTGCGCCATGCGCAACACTGTATCAAAGCGCTCGCGCAGTTCTTGAGGGGTGATGTCGATGTAGTACGGAAACCAGGCGTCCCCGTATTTTGCTGTGCGGCGCATCGCCGCCATGCCTTCGCCGCCGACCCAAATGGGGATGCGCGGCTGCTGGATTGGCTTCGGATAGAAAGCGACATCTTGAATGGAGTAGAATTGACCATTGAAGCTGGTGTGCTCCTCGCTCCAGAGCCGCTCGATGATTTGCAACTGCTCGTCGGTTCTCTTGCCGCGCTCTTTGAACGGCACGCCCAGAGCCGCGAACTCCTCCTCCATCCAACCAACGCCGATGCCCATAATCAGTCGCCCGCGAGAAAGCTGCTCGATGGAGGCAGCCACTCGCGCCCAGTACAGGGGATGGCGATAGGGCAGCACCAGCACGCTGATGCCGAGTGCAATCTTGTCCGTGCAGCCCGCCAGAAAGGCCAGGCAGGTGAACGAATCCAGGAAGGGTCGATCAGGTGGGACGATAAACTCGTGGTTCTCGCTATAGGGGTAGAAGGTGTTGATTTGCCAGGGTGTGACCACGCGGTCTGCCGACCAGACGGCGTCAAACCCCTGCTCCTCGGCGCTGCGTGCCGCCTGTGCCAGCGTATCTGGTCCGGTCGCCCTCCCCGATATCGGCAAAAAGACGCCAATGTCCATGCTTCGCTCCTTCAGGGGGTTGGCGGAGGAGGTGGGATTCGAACCCACGAGGGCTATTCACCCTACACGATTTCCAGTCGTGCTCACTAGGCCACTATGAGACTCCTCCAGGATGGGCGGAGAGAGTGGGATTCGAACCCACGAGGGCTATTCACCCTACCGCTTTTCGAGAGCGGCACTTTCGACCACTCAGACATCTCTCCGCTGTGGAGTATAGCATATCTCGTCCCTCATGGCAAGCATTTTTTTCTCGCGGCTCTCTATCCTTCGCGGGAACTCCGTAGGGGCGACGCCTTGTGCTCGCCCGTGATGGCCCACCTCCCAACACAAGACGCGGGCGAGCACAAGGCGTCGCCCCTACGGAGTTCCCGCGAAGGATAGAGAGCCACGAGAAAAAAATGCTTGCCATGAGGGACGAGATATGCTATACTCCACAGCGG
>DASTKE010000775.1:0-3430 GCA_035716105.1 Ktedonobacteraceae bacterium
ATCACAGATTGTCTGCCTTGATCCGCGAGTCCAGTGGGCCGAGGTCGGCAACATCTGGCAAAACTCGACGATCCGCACGGTGATGTACCGTATCATGTTTCCCGCGTTCTATGTACGCAAGCGTCTCATCAAGCGCATAGCTAGTAGCATCAAAGCAGGCTAGAACACCAGGAGGGCTTATCACCATGAATTGTAACTACTGCGGCGTGCCACTGCCTACCAGTGCCAGGGCCTGCCCCAATTGTGGAGCAGCTACGCCCATAGCAACCGGTGCCAGCTATTATACAGGCGAGAAAACGGTGTCGGCCAACGAAAATGCAACGCTGCAGGCACCGCCATATGCGGCATCAGAGCAGGTACCGTCGAGCGGGTATGGCGCGAACCCGTATGGGCAGAATACCTTTCCCGCGCCATCCGTACCCAATGCTACTGTGCCAGCTTCGTCCAACTCGTACGATCCGTATGGGCCGCTCACGCCACCATCTACACCGGTACCCTCGTTCCCGGCCTATAATGCACAACAGGCAGGGACACAGCCGTACTACCCCAATCCCAGTACGCCAGCGCCATTCGTGCCGCCCATGCAACCGGGGCAGCCGGGGCAGCCGCAAAAACCGGCGCGCCGCTTTTCCACGGGAATCGTCGTGCTGATTGTCATTCTGGCTATAGCGCTCATAGGCGGCAGCGGACTCGTCTACTACGGGGCTGTCTACCAGCCCAACCGCGAGCACGCCCAGGCCACTGCCACGGCTCAGACGCAGGCCACGCAAACAGCGAACGTACAAAACGCGCAGGCCACCGCCCAGGCAGTCAATCCCTATACGCACAACGGCACGCTGGCCTTCACTGATGCCCTGAGCGCTAATAACAAGGCACACAACTGGGACACCAACAGCAACTGCGCCTTCAACGGTGGAAGCTATCAGGTCATCGCACCCAACCCGCAGTATTCGGATTACTGCATCGCCAACAACACCAACTTCAGCGACTTCGCCTACGAGGTGCAGATGAAGGTGGTCAAGGGCGACGCGGGTGGCCTCCTCTTCCGCGTCATGAGCACGAGTCCCAACCAGTACTACGAATTCTACATCGGGCAGGATAGCTCATATGCACTCGAAGTAGTGAACGGGGATAAAACGACTACTCTGCTGACAGAGAACGCCAGCCCTGCCATCCATACCGGTTTGAACCAGACCAATCTGATCGGCGTCGTAGCACAGGGAAACAAATTTACCCTGTATGTGAATCACCAGTCGTTGGGCAGCACAACCGACAGCACCTTTTCCCACGGCCAGATCGGTGTGGACGCCGCCGTCTACAACCAGGCCACCACCGTCTCCTTCAGCAACGCGAGATTGTGGAAATTGTAGAGCATGGTGATGAACGGGAACGCACATGGTGGCACAAGCTGTTCAGCTTGTGCCACCATGTGCGTTCCCGTTCATCATGCCCTACATGAACACACGGAGAGGGGAGAGGATCATTTCACCAAGCCGCTTGTACCAGGGGCGCAGGTTCCACTCTTCGAGCTTCAACTCAAAAGCGTTGGTGGTATCGCACTCAAACAACTCTTCCATCTGGTGTGCCAGGCTCTCACCATAAATCTCGACGTTGATCTCGTAATTGCCGACTGAACTGAGACGGTCCAGGTTGGCCGTTCCGACCGTTGTCCATTGTCCATCGACGGTGCAGGTTTTGGCATGGAGCATGTGGCGATAGCCAAACACCCGGATACCTGACTTCAGACAATCGGTAAAGTAGCCCCGCGTCAGCCAGTCAACTACGACATGGTTGGATATCCAGGGGACAAGCACCTGCACATCGACGCCGCGTTTCGCCGCCGAGATCAGGGCGTCCAACAACATACTATCAGGCACAAAGTAGGCGTTGGTCAGCCGGATAGAGTGCTCGGCGCGGTCGATGGCTTCGATGTACATATCGCGAATGGGAAAGGTCAGGCGCATAGCATTCGTGCCACGCACATTGATAAGCGGGTCGATGCGGCGTGGATAGTGCCGTATGATGCGCTGGCTTGCTGGCTGCTGGCGATTCCAGAAGTCGGTGAAAGCCTGCGCCAGGTCGGCGGCGGCAAGCCCCTGAATGCGTAAATGGGTATCACGCCAGGTTGTCGCGTACACGCTGCCGATGTTGTACCCACCAATGAAGGCGGCGCGGCCATCGACGATCAGCAGCTTGCGATGGTCCAGGGCGTAGCGCCGCACGTCAACCAGGTGCCAGGGACGGCGCAGCGCGTGGTATTTCAGCACGTGGATGTTCGGCGGAAATTCCTTGAACTTATGAGGCACAACAGTATTGCCAAAGCCATCGAAGACCAGATAGACATCCACACCCTCGTTCGCTTTGCGTTCCAGGTGTGCTTTGAAACGCTGCCCTACCTCGTCATCTTTCCAGATATAGGTTTCTAGATAGATACTTTCCTGTGCCGCGTCGATAGCATCGATCATAGCGTTGTAGAGGTCGCTGCCATAATCATAGAGCTGTAGCGCATTTGCTCCAACCATAACTTCGGGTAGGCGCGGGTGCGGAAAAACGCCCTTTTGCTGGCGCTGCCTCCTCAGCACCGTCACCACCTGAAGAATAGCGACGACGACGACTTGCGCCGCGAACACAATGCCGGTTGCCTGTAACAGTAAGCGTCCAATGGAGATACGAGGCAACCTCCAATGGCGCAAAGCCCGCAATCGTTTCTTGAGCTGTTGTCTCTGCATTGCTCCATCCTCTTTTCGTAAATACACCCCACTTTTCCATCAAGAGAGTAGTGCAGCGAGGAACAAATGTCAAGCTGTTTTCCGGCATTATCTCAAACCCTCCCGGATGCGCTATAATACAAGTGATGCTTCAGGCACCTCTTTAAGCAGCATATTTTCTAGAGGAGTGTTAAAAAACGTATGGGAGTAGTACGAACCTCGAAGGTTGCTTTACCGGTCAATGGCAATGGCGCGTATGCGTATGTGGCGCAGCCCGATGATGATGCGCAGCATCCAGGGCTGGTGCTGATCCAGGAATGGTGGGGCATCGAGCCACACATCGTTGATCTGGCGCACACGCTGGCGGAGGCCGGGTTTGTGGTTGCTGTGCCGGACCTCTTCCACGGCAAGGTCGCGACCGAACCCACCGATGCCGAACGCATGTACATGATGGTAGCTTCCAATATTGAGCAGGCGGTCAAGGAGATCATCGGCGCGCTCAACACCGTCAAGCAGATGCCCAATGTCGAGCCGAAGAAGCTTGGGCTGATCGGCTTCTGCCTGGGCGGCTTCCTGGCCTTGACGGTCGCGTCCCGCTATCCCGACCTCGGCGCGGTAGTCGCTTTCTACGGCGCTGGCTATGACCCCACACCCGAACAGGTCGCGGCAGTCAACGCTCCGGTGCTGGCAATCTACGGCAGCCAGGACACCTCGGTACCGGC
>DASTKE010000776.1:0-2144 GCA_035716105.1 Ktedonobacteraceae bacterium
GCTTTGTTCTGGGTGCCCTCGAGTGGACTCGAACCACCACGCCATTTCTGGCACAGGCCCTCAACCTGCCGCGTATACCATTCCGCCACGAGGGCTGATCTTTCACCGTAACGGATTACGGAGCCTATTTTATACCGAACCTTGTGGTTTGTCAACAGGTTTGCGAGCCTATTTCTGGCGAATGATCGACGTGCTGCGAGCCGTGAAAATGGGTTGCTGCTGGCTGTCGGTTCCGGTCGTTTCAGTGACGAGGAAGGTCATGGAGCCGCTGCGGCCCGTGCGTTCGCGCACATCGACGATGCGGGAGATGCAGGTCACGCGGTCGCCGATGCGCAGGGGGCGCGTGTAGCTGTATGCCTGCTCGCCGTGCAGGAGCTGCATTCTGGAGCCGTCAAGCTTCACGCCGGGGACGCCGAAGCGGAACGTGGTAGGAAAGGTGGGCGGCGCGTTGCGCAGCGGTTCGCCGCTTTGCAAGGCCGGGTCTCCGGTGGCCTCCATAAACTGCCGCACAGCCTGCTCTGTCACCTCGAACGTGTGCGGCTCCGAACTCATCCCGATCAAGCTGCTATCGATTGCCATGTTGCTTCCTTCCTGCGAAATATATGCTCATGAAGATAGTATGTCGCATGTATAGCCGGATATCAAGCAAGAAGCTAGACCAGCGCCTTCATGTATCCCAATCGTTCCAGCGCCATGTAGGCGGCTCCGACCTGCCCCTGCACGTTGAAGCTGCCGTTGTGGAGCAGGGCGAGCAGCTCTGCCGGAGTGATGAGGCGGTTTTCGATCACCTCGAATGGGTCGACTTTCTGCTGGCCGGTTTTGCGCACGTTGCGGGCGAGATACCACCAGATGCGCGTGCGTGCGCCAGTGGGATTGGCGTACATGTGGGCCAGCAGTTCGATCTGGTCGTCGGCCACGCTGTAGCCCGTCTCCTCCATCAGTTCGCGTTTGGCGGTGATGAGCGGGTCGTCTTCTTGCGGGTCGAGGCCACCGGCGGGAAATTCCAGCACTTCCAGTCCGATGCCGTGCTTGTATTGTTTGTTGATGAGGAAACGCCCATCCTCAGTGACCGGCACGATACCCGCCCAGCCGCGATTCTCAATGATGTAGTAATCGGGAATGATCGGGCCGTTGGGAACAACGACCTGCTCGCGGCGCACCTTTAAATGGGGAGTATCGATGATCTGCTGGTACGAGAGCGTTTTCCAGGGATGAGAGTTGGATGAGGATTGCGTCATATTGTTCCTTTTTAGCTTACTTCATCTGTCTTAGCGATTTTTCCAGTGTGCTTTCCGTTTCTCCAGAAATGCGTGCAGACCCTCCTGCGCGTCCTCCGTCCGCATGAGCGAGTCGAGGTAGAAGGCGTTGACCTGTTTGAGCGCTTCTAGCCTCTGCCTGGCGCTGGATGTGGACGCAGGTGAGAGCGTCGCGCCATTGCCGCCGGTTTCCACGGGCGCTATCAGTTGCTGGCCTCCGCTTGTTTCGGGCGCGATCAATGGCGCTCCGATGGGCAGGACGAGGCGCACGCTGGCTTTGGCGAGGCGCAGAGCGATGGCGCTTTTGTCGCGCAGCATATCCAGCATACGGGCCATTTCAGCATCGATATCACCAGAGGGTACGGAGCATGTGACGTAGCCGAGGCGCGCCGCCTGCTCGCCCGTTAGGCGATCGTGCTGGCACTGTGGATCGGTGATGGTTAGCACAGCATCGTGCGCGGCCAGGATCAGGTCGGATGTGTGCGCAAGGATGCTGGCGGTTGGAGATAGCGTGCTGCGCGCAACGGCCAGAACGGGCGGTGCCAGCTTCCACACGGCTTCACGAGTGCGTTCCACAATGGCAGTTGGCGGCTCATTCGGCGGCGCGGAACCGTCCGCTGCCTGGGCCGTGTGAGTACTCTGAGCAGGCGAGGACTTAAAATCGAGCACGATGGCTTTGATGCCGTCGCCTTGAGTGTCCACACCAGTTGGAGCCGCGGCACAGGCGGTGATGAGTTCGCTGAGCACCAGTTCATCGGGTTGTGAGCTGAGCACCATGCGGATCGTCTGCGCTTCCGAGACGACCCGCAGGACGCGATAGGCTTGTTGCATGTTTTCTTTCAATCCTCAGCAGTCTACGAGGACTGCCGCAGCGCCTGTTGCTACAGC
>DASTKE010000777.1:0-13135 GCA_035716105.1 Ktedonobacteraceae bacterium
CTGTGGCGGCGTCAGTTGCTGGCTTTGCATAGTGCTTCCTTCCCTCTCTCAAAACCCTTTTATGAAGTAATATCGATTGCATGTGCTGTTTCTTGAGACGGGACAGGCGCACAAGGGTAACGAGCGTGGGAGTTAGAGGTCTGTCTATCGGGTATCCGCAAGAAATACCTGGACTATTCCCCTGTCGCGGTTTCCATGTTGGCTCAATACATACATCGGTGATACCGAGGGCAAGATAGCAATATTGCTGGAGGCAAGAGACGGCTTGACGTGAACTGCCTCTTGCCCCAGATGCTTCCACTCGACTTCTGTAAGGACGAGCCACGCTTTAGACGCCCTCGGCTCGTTCAATCTTCAGGCGCTCAGCCATGTTGAGTCGAATGAGTCCATAGGGATTGACATTGCTGTAGATCAGCGGGGTCAGCCCGCGCAGATCCTCTAATGAACCGCACCCATTACAGTACGATTACTTGACAAAACAAGAGAGAGTGCTTACACTTGACACAGTCAACAAAAATGAGAGTGATTTTTAGCAAATGTGCGGTTTTCCTCAAGTGTGTCCCTTGTAGTAGTTTCGGCACCCTCTCCTGTGCTTTGTTGTCCCAGCTTGTCTCGGCAGGGGCGACATAGTGGAAGAAAGGTGCCTTGAGCTTGTACCTGTTTGACGGTCATCATTTTCGATGCGCAACCAAGTACGGGGTGTGACTCCTTATCCTAAACGTTTGCGCGGCTTCGTCGCCAGATGGCGAACATGCAGCCGCGTTGCTTTTTCTCGCATAACTTTTCGTCCGATTAGCTGAGTTCGTTTGAGCAGCGGTATCATTTTTCTCACATCACTTTACGCCAAGAAGAGAAAAACACCGTTTGTGTGGCTCTGGCGCACAAGAAACAACGCAAACGACCAACAGGAAAATGCATGTGAAAACGTGTGCCTGTTCTCTGCGCCGAACAGTCATTATGCAGCGAACAGTCTTAGTAGGAAGGGGAAAAGTATGATGAGGAACGGGACGAACACGTCGTTCGGCCAGCTTCAGCAGATCGATGTCGGCCTCCTGAATGTCGGATACGCTGAAGCTGGCCCCAGCGATGGTCCGGCGGTCATGCTTCTGCACGGCTGGCCCTATGATATTCACAGCTATGTCGACGTAGCGCCGAGGCTTGCACAGGCGGGCTACCGGGTTATTGTCCCCTATCTGCGCGGCTACGGCACGACGCGCTTTCTTTCCAGCGAAACCTTGCGCAATGGCCAGCAGTCTGTGGTCGCTGTCGATATCGTTGCTTTGATGGACGCGCTCCAGATCGAGCGGGCGCTCCTGGCCGGTTTTGATTGGGGCGCGCGCACCGCCAACATCATCGCGGTGCTCTGGCCTGAACGCTGCAAGGCCCTCGTCTCCGTGAGTGGGTACCTGATCGGCAGTCAGCAAGCTGGCCAGGTGCCGTTGCCGCCACAGGCGGAACTCCAATGGTGGTACCAGTATTACTTTGCCACCGAACGCGGCCGGGTCGGCTACGACAAATACCGGCATGACTTTGCCAGGCTCATCTGGCGGACCGCCTCGCCACACTGGGACTTCGACGAGGCCACCTTCCAGCGCAGCACCGCGGCCCTCGACAACCCGGATCATGTCAGCATCGTGATCCATAATTACCGCTGGCGACTCGGACTGGCTGAAGGCGAGCCGCAATACGACGAGCTGGAACAGCGGCTCGCCCAGGCTCCCGTCATCACCATGCCCACGATTACGCTGGAAGGCGATGCCAATGGGGCACCGCACCCGGACGCCAGTGCCTATGCCGGGAAATTCTCGGGTAGGTATGCGCACCGGATCATCACAGGCGGCATTGGGCACAATCTGCCTCAAGAAGCTCCGCAGGCCTTTGCCCAGGCCATAGTCGATGTCGATGCTTACTAGTCGTCGGCATAGAAGCCGTGTGACGGAGCCGTACTCGGTTTGCGAGCTACTCCCTCACACGGCCAATCTGTCATGGAGCAACACAAAGGAGACCTGGTATGGAAACCCAAAACCAAACAACCACAGCAACCGCAGTCCGTCCCTTCCGCGTCGACCTGCCCGAGGAAACGCTCGTCGACCTGCGTCGGCGCATCACCGCGACGGTCTGGCCAGACAAGGAGACCGTCACAGATGCTTCGCAGGGCGTACAGCTCGCGACGATGCAGGAACTCGCACGCTACTGGGGTAGCGAATACGACTTCAGGAGGCTCGCGGCGAAACTGAACGCCCTGCCGCAGTTCATGACCGAGATCGATGGACTCGACATTCATTTCATTCACGTTCGGTCGCAACATGAAAATGCGTTGCCGCTCATCGTCACGCACGGCTGGCCCGGCTCGGTCATCGAGCAGTTGAAGATCATCGATCCACTGACCAATCCCACGGCGCATGGCGCGAGTGCGTCGGATGCGTTCGATCTGGTGATTCCGTCGCTGCCGGGCTACGGGTTCTCCGGCAAGCCGACCACGACCGGCTGGGACCCCATCCGCATCGCACGTGCGTGGATCGTGCTGATGAAGCGACTGGGATACACGAGATTTGTGGCGCAAGGCGGCGATTGGGGGAATGCTGTGACGGAGCAGATGGCTCTCGTTGCGCCTCCCGAATTGCTCGGCATCCACACCAACATGCCTGCCACCGTCCCAGATGACGTTGCGAAGGCGCTCCAGTTCGGCGACCCGCCGCCATCGGGTCTCTCAGCGGACGAACGGCACGCCTACGACCAGCTGGACTTTTTCTATAAGCACGGCCTGGCCTATTCCCAGGAGATGGGGAACCGCCCACAGACGCTGTACGGGATTGCGGATTCACCCGTCGGCCTGGCGGCCTGGATGCTCGACCATGACGCACGCAGTTATGCACTCATCGCAACCGCCTTCGACGGACACCCGGGCGGCCTCAGCCGAGACGACGTCCTCGACAACGTCACGCTCTACTGGGTGACGAACACGGCGGTCTCCTCGGCGCGTTTGTATTGGGAAAGCAAGCTGGCCTTTTTCGCCCCGAAAGGGGTCGCGATCCCGGTGGCCGTGAGCGCCTTTCCTGACGAGCTCTATCAGGCCCCGCGCAGTTGGACAGAGCGGGCGTATCCCAGGCTCATCTATTACAACAAGCTCGACAAAGGTGGGCACTTCGCGGCCTGGGAACAGCCGCAACTCTTTTCAGAAGAGGTTCGCACGGGCTTCCAATCCCTGCGCTAGGTGGAGAAGGGGACGACGGGCGCACTGTGTTCCCGTCGTCCTGCACCACAGCAGAAACGATGTACTCGTTGGCCGATCTGTCAACGCTCCCATTGACTGGTTGGTCGACACTCACCCAAGAAAGGAACGCTCATGTCTCAGACAACCCCCAGCACTGGTGGGCCTCTCAACTAGCTGGTCGCTTCCCAGGCCACGTGGCGAGACGTACGCACAGCGATGCTGGCGTCCCGCGTGGTGCAGACGCGCATCCCTGAGACATCCAAGCAGAGGAAAGGCATACATCATGAAAGTAAACCAGCTCTTGCTCGCGACGAGACACCCCGCAGCGGTTCCATTACCCATTGAAGGGGAGTTGCCTTCTCTGGGCGGCGCGACCGCGTGGCTCAATTCGCCGCCACTCTCGGCAGTCGGCCTGCGCGGAAAAGTCGTGCTCATCGACTTCTGGACCTACACTTGTATCAATTGGCTGCGCACCCTGCCCTATGTCCGGGCGTGGGCCGAGAAATACCGGGAGCACGGAGTGGTGGTGATCGGCATGCACTCGCCTGAGTTCTCCTTTGAGCACGACATCGACAACGTTCGCCGAGCCGCCAGGGACATGCGGGTCGCGTATCCGATCGCGATTGATAACGACTATGCGATCTGGAATGCGTTCGAGAACCACTATTGGCCGGCCCTCTATCTCGTCGATGGGCAGGGCCGTATTCGCTCTCACCAATTCGGCGAGGGTGCCTACGAACAGTCTGAGATGATGATTCAACAGTTGCTGGCCGAGGCCGACATCAGCGGCATCGCTCATGAACTGGTCTCGGTCGATGCCCAGGGCACTGAAGCTGCCGCCGATTGGGGGGACCTCCGGTCTCCGGAAAACTATGTCGGGGACGCGCGCACCGAGAACTTTGCGTCTCCCGGTGGGGCAGTCGTGGACCAGCCGCGCGTCTATGCTATCCCCGCACACTTCTCGCTCAATCAGTGGGCCCTTGCGGGTGAGTGGACGGTGGGGAGAGAGGCCACATTGCTCAACGAGGCTAATGGGCGCATCGCGTACCGCTTTCACGCCCGCGATTTACATCTGGTCATGGGACCAGCGGCGCGGGGAACGTCCGTGCGCTTTCGCGTGTTCCTCGATGGACAGGCACCGGGCGCGGCTCATGGAAGTGACGTTGACGACCAGGGCAACGGTACGGTGACCGACCAGCGGCTGTATCAACTGATCCGACAACCGAAGCCCATTGCTGATCGGCAGTTCGAGATTGAGTTTCTCGATGCGGGCGTGGAGGCTTTCGCGTTCACGTTCGGCTGATCTACGACAGAGGCCATTCACCCGATCACCGCATTTCAATTGCTGGCCCAAGCCCAGGGAAAGGAACGTCCTGTGGAACACCCGACTTTTTATCGCACGACACATATAGATGGGCTCTCCATCTTCTACAGAGAGGCCGGCCCCACAGACGCGCCGGCGCTTCTCCTGCTGCATGGGCTTCCCTCTTCATCGCGGATGTTTGAGCCGCTCTTCGCCCGGCTTTCCGATCGCTCTCACCTGGTCGCGCCCGATTACCCGGGCTTCGGACATAGCGACTGGCCAGACCCGCAAACCTTCGCGTATACGTTCGATCACTACGCCCAGATCATAAATCACTTCACCGAAGCGCTCGGGCTCTCGTGCTACACGCTGTACATGCAGGATTACGGCGGCCCGGTGGGTTTTCGCATGGCCCTGGCCCATCCGGAGCGGATCGAGGCGCTCATCATCCAGGATGCGGTGGCGCACAACGAAGGCCTGGGGGCCAATTGGCAGCCGCGGCGAGCCTTTTGGGACGATCGCGAGGCCCTCGAAAGCACGCTGCGCACCAATCTCCTGTCGCTGGCGACGACGCGGACGCGCCATGTCGGCAACGACCCCAACGTGGAACGCTATGACCCGGATCTGTGGACCGATGAATTTGCCTTTCTCAACCAGCCCGGCCAGGCCGACATTCAGAGCGACCTGTTCTACGACTATCGAACCAATGTAGACGCCTACCCGCAATGGCAAGCCTGGATGCGCGAGAAGCAGCCGCGCCTGCTGGTGATCTGGGGGAAGTATGACCTCTCGTTCGACCTCTTGGAGCCGCAAGCCTATCGCCGGGACGTACTGAACGCTCAAGTTCACGTGCTCGACGCCGGTCATTTCGCCTTGGACACGGCTGCAGATGAAATCGCCGCATTGGTCCGAGGCTTTGTCGGTTCTTCACGTTGAGGGTTCTTGGTGCGGCTGGTGGCTACATCCCGTTTGGGGTCTCACAAATTTGGCGTCTCATGCTTGTCCGACCCATCGGTCACAATCGGCATCGTATTAACTTGCCTTTTGCGCAATGCCTCATATCTGCTCAAAGCCTCGCCCAGAAACGTGAGTAAAGCCTCTTCAAGGGTGGAGCCACTGGTGTAGATCTGCTCGTAAGTGAGGGTGGTTCCTGTGGGCGAAACGTCTATTTCGATTCCAAGTTGCTCCAGGCGCTTGACCAGGTCTGATGCGTGCTGTTGTTCCATTGTGTTGTCCTTTCCTTTTGTGCTTGAGTCGTTCCTCTCCAGCTATATAGCTATCTTGCCCCTGGTGTCACCAATGTATGTATTAGGCCATGTTATGTGCCAGGGGAAGTGAGAACCAGAAGGTAGAACCCTCTTCCTCCGTCGATTCGACACCCACCTGCCCGTGATGCTGCTCAATAATGGTCTTATTGATATGCAGTCCAAGTCCTAGCCCGACGCCGGAGCCGCTTTGCACCTCGACACCCGGCACGCGGTAGAAGCGTTCCCAGATATGCTCCTGCTCTTCAGGGGAGAGTCCCGGTCCCTGATCCTGTACAGAGACTTGTACATGCTCTCCCTCCAATCGCAATCTTACCTGCACCGGGCGTTCTTCGGGCGAATATTTCAGGGCGTTATTGAGGTAGTTTGTTATTACCTGTCTGATGCGGTCAGCATCTGCGTAGATGGGGGCTGCGCTGACATCACCGCTATCGAGTGAGATGGTGCGCAAGGGCCAGATGACGCGCTGCTCTTCTATAATCTCGCGCACAAGGGTGACAAGGTCGCAAGGTGCCAGGCGCAGTTCCAGGCGGTCAGCCTGCATACGCGAGACATCCAGCAGGTCGTCCACCAGCCGATTCAAGCGCCGTGTCTGGCGTTCGGTGCCATCGAAGAGCCGCAGCAGCTTCTCAAAGCCGTCAAGCGCATTGCGCAACTGCCGGGTTGCCAGTTGCGCGTTGCCCTTGATGGTCGTCAGGGGCGTGCGCAGCTCATGGCTGGCGATGCTCAGGAATTCTTCCATGCGACGGTTGGCTTCGCGCAGTGCCAGTTCGCTGGCGTGGGCCTCTTCTCGTTCGCGCAGCAGGCGCTCGCGCTCGATCACTAGCGAGGTCAGTTTCGCTGTGGCCTTTGCGAGGGTAAATTCTTCGTCGCTGTATTCGTGCGTCGTGTCGCCGTAATATATGGAGATGAAGCCGAGGAGTTCATCTGCTTTGTTCATCGGAGCGTAGAGTATGGAGGCAGTACTGGAAGGTTTGAGCAGAGACGCGAATGCCGATCGCCTGGCATCTATGACAATGGCCTCGCCTTTTTGCAGCTGGGAGAGGTGCGCGGCGTCAAGATAATCGCTCAAGTGAAGTTGAGAGGTTTGCATCCACCAGGACTGCTCAAATTCGGGCGGGAAGCCGAAGGCCGCGATGGGAACAAGTCGGCTATCGTTATCAAGCGCGGTGATGCTGACGCGCTGGCAGTTGAGCACGCGGCTGGCCAGTTCTGCCAGCCGTTGTGAAGTGGCGCTGCCCTCGTCTGAAACAAGCTCGCCACTTATTTTTCTGCTGGTAGGAGCCGAGACAAGCGTTTCGGCCATCAGCAGCAGCGCGTTGAGGGCATCATGTGTGCGCCGCTCCAGTTTGCGGCGCTCTGTGACATCGCGGCAGACGCAGATGGCACCGGTGACGCTGCCGTTGTGACTCACCACGGGCGCGCCGCTTACGCTCAATTCGAGTTCGCGACCATCGAGCAGGCGCACGCGAATATCCATTGGATTGGCGCTGGTCAGCGTTTCTCCGCGCAGCACGCGCACGAACGGCCACGCCTCCTCCGGCAGTGGTTGCCCATCTTCGTCCAGAACAGCGGTCATGTAGCCACGCTCAGCCTGCGGCTGGCTATAGTCTACGTCGGGATCGAGGCCGAAGAGTTGGCGGGCGGTGGCGTTAATCTGCGAGACGCCGCCTTGCTGGTCAAAGACGAAGACGGCATCGGCCATCGCCTCAAATGTTGCAACCAGCTCGTTGGCTCGACTCTGTTGTGCGTGTTCCGATTCTCGCAGGGCGGTAATATCATGGGTGATGACCACGACACCATCGATTCTGCCCCGTGCATTGAGCAATGGAGCCGCGCTTAAGAGCGCCTGTCGATCGTGGCCTTCGGCATCGGCAAAGACGATTTCGGTATTGGTAGTGATCTCGCCGTGCAACGCGCGTATGACGGGGAACTGTTCGAGGGGAAGCAATGCGCCTGTTGGAGCGCGAACCTGATATGCTTGCTGAGCGGCCTCTACGGTTTCACCCCCTCGCTGCTTTCCCACGTTCTGAAGGGCCGCCTGGTTGAGCTGGATGATCGTTCCTCTGGCATCGTGAATAGAGACACCATCAGGCACGGTATCAAGGATCGTTTCGAGCCGGGCGCGCTCGGTGGCGAGTGTGTGCGCCAGTCGTTCGCTCTGGCGTCGCGCCCGTTCTACCTGGCTGGCTCCAATGCTGATGGCCCAGCCGACAATCAGAAACAGGCCAATTTCCACCGCTTCGGGGAAGGTATCGAGCTTGAAGATAAATGCTGGCGGCAGCAGCGCGAAGTTTACCAGTATGGCTCCAACCAGGGTGGCGACAAAGCTTGGTCCCGCGCCCCAGGTGAGAGCCACAAGCACAATCGCCAGCACCGGGAGGAGCGAGGCAAAAGCATACGCGGGAAATAATTGGAGAATTTCAACGGTCGTGATAATGGCGGCTATTTCCAGCAAGAGGGCCGCGAGGTAGCCAATAGCCGGGTGACGCAATTGCCTGGGAAGCCAGGTAGGTGTGAACGTGCTTGCTAAAAACCAGCGGCGTAAGAAGTGCCAGAGACGAGCTATGGGAGAACTGCTGTTCATCTTGAGTTCTTGTGTATCAGAAGGAGAAGCCGATTGTTGAACGGATGGCATAGCGCTTGTATCCGGTGCTGGTATACTGAATTCGTTTTCGTGTTGTATGCTCATACTACATGGCCTTGATGGAAATATGTCTCTTTGCGGCAACATGTGCCGCAAAGAGAGCCGCAGCGTAGGCGAATGCTTCACCTGCCCTTTCTATAAAGTACACGTTGCTGAGTATAATCAGGTTGCAGAGCTGAGACGCAAGGGTATTATTGCGCGAGCGGTGAAGTATCATAATGTGCCAGCAAATCTGCTGGATCGTTGTAAATGGCAAGCGCTCTGGCAAGTTCTTTGTCCGTCCAGCCGCCACAGCGCACTGCTATTGTGCCAACATTGGCCCTTGCCGCCGCCTCGATATCGTAGGGTGTGTCGCCGATCATTATTACCTCGTCCGGCTGCAATTCCAGCTTTTTTAGTGCCACGTCTACTATCGAGGGATTGGGCTTTGATGCCTGAACATCGCTGGATGAGACCAGTATAGAAACGAGGTCTGCGATATCTGCGATGGTGAGCAACTTTTGCAGTTCGTCCTGTTTCGCGGAACTGCCGATAGCTATCTTTAAGCCAGCATCCAGCATTCGTTGTACCAGTTCGCGGACTTCAGGAAACGCTTGCAGACTGCCCATGAAGCGCTGGCTAAAGACAGCCCCACGACGTGCCGAAATCTGTTTGCCTTCGGGCGTATCTGCCGGCAAACCAATCATTTGCGGTATTACCTTATCGCCTGCTTCACCGATCAGCCATCGCACCTTTTCATAGGCGACGAAGTGGCCAAATTGAGCCATTGACTCGATCCAGGCTCTGGCCTGCGCATCGTTGCTGTCGACAAGTGTTCCATCAACATCGAGAATGACGCCGCGTATATGTCCCACGTGAATATCCTCCATCTATGATCTTTTCCCTTATTATACCGCTATTATTAAAGAACATGTGGCCCAGTATGACACTCTTAAGATGAGTCGTCAAGCTCAACTGGACAGGGAGCAAACAACGTTGCCAGCGGTTAACTGCTGGCAACGCTGTTTGCTCCCTGTCCAGTTGAGCTATCCCTTTTCAGGTGCCAATGGCGTAGAGGCGACCATCCATGTTGCCGACGTAGATGATGCCGTGCGAGATGGAGGGACCGCCATAGAACAGCGAGCCGCTATTGGTGTCCTGGTAGCGAAAAAGCGTCGCGCCGGAAGAGGCATTCAGTACCATCAGGTACTGCCCCTGCGATGCCGCGATCACACCGTTTGCGGTAGCGACCGGGCCGAGCACTGGTCCGTTGCCAAAACAGTGCTGCCAGATGTACGAGCCGGTCGCGGGATTAACCGCCCTCAAACTGCCCTGGCAATTCGTTCCATTGATAGTCGTGTTGCCACTGGCTATGTAGAGGGTGGAACCGTCCCAGGAAGAGGGCGAGATGTTGCCGGTACCGCATTGTGGGCAGTCACCACCGTTGCCCACTTTATCCTCCCACACCGGGCCTGCACTGAGTGCATCACGCTTGAGGGCGTAATAGTAACCGTTTTTGTTGACCGCCCCCACCATATTTGTCCCGTTGGCTGTGAACAGCGTCGGCGTGGTGCCAAAGTCGGTATCGGTGAGTTGCTGGGAGGCAGGTATCTGCCAGGAACCCAGGACGGTAGAGACGTTGGACGCGCTCAACTCGATAATCGAATAGGCATAGGGTTCTGAGGTGGAGCAGGAGCCGGGGTTGCCTGTGGTCACGTAGACCGCTCCCTGACCGCCGTTGCCAGATGGATCGATGCTGGCCGAACCCCAGATACCCGGACCGATACAGCCAGTGGGTACTGTATTGAAAATGTGCTGGATGGCTCCCGTCGAGGCGTTCAATTGGACTTCCTGCCCCTGCACAAGAGGGCAGTCACCGAAGGAGGATATGCCGATGTAGACACTGCCATTATAGACAGCGGGCGAACTCCAGATGAAGTGGCTAGGGGCAGAACCGAGCGATGTGCGCCAGATGAGCTTTCCGGTGGTAGCATTGAGCCCGTACATCGCTGCCGTGCCTCCGCCAAAGAAATCGACCGACGTAGGTGTGCCATTAATCGATACAGTGGCAATTGTCGATGTACTGGCTATGCCTGCCGTAGTAGGAACACAGCTTTGATCGGTTGTAACGCCTGTGCCGTATGTCCAGAGGCGATTGTTGTTGAAATCGGTCGCGTGTTCTTCACCGTTATCCCATGAACCCCAGTAGACAGTATTGTTGGCAACGACAGGCTGCACTGAGATGGAACTGGCAGCAGTATGTATCCAGTGGAGCTTCAGGTGTGGGGCCGAGGTTGGGCTGATGACCGTCTCGGCGCTGTTGTTGCCGCTGCGTCCAATTTCGTTTTGATATGTTGGCCAGTCTGGCCCAGAGCCAGCATGGACAATGCCTGGACCCAGGAGGATGAAGAACAGGGCAACACAGCCAATCAGCGACGCCTGTACACAACGCCGCCATGCCCCTCGTCCGTGCGTACTCCCTCGTCTCATTCTGATATATTCCTCTCTCAATCTCTTCATGATTTGCTCTCATTCCCTCACTGCTCTGAGCGTGAATAGGGCAGCCTCCGTGGATAAAGGCTGATCTTAGCGAACGCTTCTTTGCGCTCTATCCTTTTCATGTTCGCTCATCCCAGTGGTTCTACTGGTACAGCTCAGGGTGCAGCAGCGATTGGTGCGTTGTTGAATGGTACCGCGCTGTTCATCTGATAGCTCCAGACAGGATTGCTGGTGGCTGCATTGAAGGCATACACTTTGTTGGTGTTGTTGCCGACGTAGATCAGATTGTTCGCGTACACCAGAGGTGTACCCATGTAATCGTTGATTTGCTGCTGTTGCCAGACAAGTTTCCCTGTGGAAGCATTGAGAGCAACGATTGAGCCAGTGGTGGTGGTGGCATCGCTTGTTCTGCTGGGTGCCGCCGTGCTCTGTCCGGTGGCGACGCCAACATACACATTGCCATTAGCGACGACCGGGCTGGTGTTAATGGGACCCGCCAGAGGTTGTCGCCAGATTTTCGCGCCAGTGCTGGCATTGAGGGCATAAACAGCGTCATCCTGAGAACCGACATAGACGACCCCGTTGGCGATAGTGGGAGCGGAAAGCACCAGATTACCGATTTTGCCGGAGATCCAGAGCCGCGATCCAGTTTTGGGATCATAGGCATAGACATAGCTGTCGGTTGTGTGCGGGCCACCTTCTTTAGTGATGGCGGAGGAGGCGAGGTAGATGGTGCCGTTGGCGAACTTCACATCAGTGAAAAGTTGATTGAGTACCTTGTCGCGCCAGAGTTGCTGGCCATTTGTTGCGTTGATCGCGAACAGATAGCTATGGTCAACCTGGTCGCTGGAACTGCCATAAACGACGCCGTTAGCAACGGCAACACTGCGTGTGGCAACGGTCTCATTGCCTACGCCTGCATCAAAGCGCCAGAGAACAGAACCATTGCTGGCGTTCAATGCATAGATGTAGTTATTATCGGAACCGATATAGACCACGTTGTTGACGACCACAGGCGAGGAGATAATGTTATCTCCCATCTGGTTGTGCCAGATGGTCTGCCCTGTGTTGGCATTCAAGGCGTAGAAGTTGCCACCCAGCGTGCCAAAGTAGGCGACGCCATTGGCGATGGCAGGAGATGCGGGAAGGTTACGATCTGTGACCTGCGTGTGCCAGAGGGCAGCACCGGTGCTGCCATTGAGCTTGTTGAGAATGCCATCACCGGTGCTGATATAGACATTGTCTACGGTACTTGCCGATACACTTTTCCCCGGATGCGCAAGCATAGCGACACCCAAAACGAGACCTACCAGGAGAACGAGGAAGACACCCAGGGCCGTAATCATCCCCCAACGGCGCTTCTGTGTCCTGTCTCCAAAGGATGTTGGAGCACGACTCTTCATAAGCTCTACCTTTCTTTAACACTCACCCTCATACATAAACGAGAGATAAGCATCTATTCGTTTTTTAGGGAGGCGCCTATTCAGTCTATTCTATTTATATAGCCTCTCTCTGCCTGTTTGTCAATGCAATCTGAGCCTTTCTTCTCGGAAATGTGAAATATTACCAAAAAAGAGGGGAGGAAAGTACTATATCTTTACCGCAAAGATGGAATAGTGCATTTCCAGGTTAGAAAAGATACTTCCCACCGCATTCGAAGAAAATGAGCGGTGGGAAGTGTGGTTCTAGTTGTGCGGAATCTGTGCCATCATGTCTCGTACAAAGCGTATCTCGTCCCGATTCACCGTATGTCCCATGCGCGGGTAGAGGCGCATCGTGACGTTGCCGCCAAGTTTTTCCAGCACTTCTGCCGAGAGTTTGACGCGCTCCGCCGGAATATGAACATCGGTGTCGCTGCAACCGAGGAAGACTGGCGTGCCAGCCAGCGAGGCGGGATAGTCGCGGGAAGTGCCATCTGGCCCGATCAGCCCACCGCTCAGTCCAACGATGCCGCCATAGCGCCGGGCGTTGCGGGCAACGAATTCGAGCATGAGACACGCTCCCTGAGAGAAGCCGAGCAGCATAGTGCGTTCGAGTGGCACGCCAGCCGCCTGCACGTGCTCAAGCAGCGAAGCGATCAGGGTAAACGCCGATGAGAGGCCCGGTTCGTTGCTGGCGATGGGAGCGAGGAAGCTGTTAGGATACCACTCGTCGTGCGCTGCCTGGGGCGCAAGATAGGCGAAATTGGGCTGTGGAAACTGTTCTGCCAATTCCAGAATGCTTTCCGC
>DASTKE010000778.1:0-2249 GCA_035716105.1 Ktedonobacteraceae bacterium
AGAAGCCTTCTCGCCCACTGACGTTGCCTCCGTCCTTCACGTCTTCTGAAACCCCCATCTCTTTCACCGCCTGAGGGGCTTTGTCTGGAACCGATGAAGGGAGCGGGTCGAGGAAACCTAAGGCGACGGCATCCTTGTCGAAGAGGGTGCAGAGTTTCTCCTGATAGAAGGGACTGGGTTTGCGCTCCCCGCGCTCCCAGCGGCTCACCATTTCTTCGCTGGTCTCGAGCAAGTCCGCCACTTTGCGTTGGGACAGCCCTCGTTTTTCGCGCTCATAGCGCAACAACTGATTCGGTTTTTTCACGGTAGCCATGCAACAAGACTCTCTTTACCAATGAATTACCTTTGTCCTGGTTTCCTCCAATTGTTCCAGGCGTTTCCATTGTATCATATACCCTTTGTCTCTCCCAATTCTACTGTTAAACGAAATCGCTCTGGGAGCGAGGGCAAAGAAGAGCAGATTGGCGAACAGGCTACTTTACTGGATAGCGCTCAGCTAACACTTCTCCGACAACTTGCAATAATGCCTCTTCAGTGAATGGCTTTGGCAGGTAGCGGTCTGCGCCTTGACGGAGACCCCAGTTACGGTCCATAGCTGTACCTTTGGAGCTGACTATGATGATTGCCAGCGTGCGATGAGGGTCTATAGATCGTAGCTGACGACAGAGACTGAAGCCGCTGATTTCTGGCAGCACTACATCGAGGAGCACACACTGCGGACGCTCTTGCAGCGCTTTGATCCATCCCTCTCGTCCATTGGCTGCCGTAATGACATGGTACCCTCCTTTCCCCAGCGCCTGGACCATGAATAGGCTTGAGGTAGGACTGTCATCGACAACAAGGATTTTGGGCATATGTACCATGATGACCCTTCTAAGGCATTAGCCGAGTGAAACGGCGACCAGCAGGACAATCAAACCAATGACGCGGAAAATATCACCCATCTGATCGATTTGATCCATGCCTGAATAAATATACTTCGGGAGAATAACCAGATACCCGAAGCTTAGCGCCAGGAACGCGCCGCTCATCAACATGCTGAAGCGGGCCTCTTTTTTCACAAAAGCCCGGTAGTAGTAAAAGAAAATGATCATGCAGATGACGCCACGTGAACCACTGAGCACCGTTTTGGTCACAGCGGGCGCGGGAAATTCAGGAGGAAGCACCGGTGCCAATAGCAAGAGTATCAAGAGCAGCAGGGAGACGATGACTTGCCAGCGTATTAAACGACGCAGATATCCCTCTTCGCTGCGCAGAAAGCTGAGCAAGATGAAGAGAAAACTCACCGTCTGGCCAATATAGTTGAACCAGTCGACGTTCAGGCTAACACTGGTCACGTTATCGCCAGCGAAGCCAGCAGCGGCAGTCAGCGCGATCACCCCCATCGATAATGCAAGCACGAAGAGACGACCACTGCGGGAGCGAGAATAGACGTAGAATGCGCGCAGCGAAATAAACAGCGCCACGAAAAACAGCGACAGCGAAAGAATGTTCGCGATGAGATCAGGGTTCATAGACCTATTTCCTTTCTATGAGAAAGCACGCCCGGTAGATCGCGCTAATAGCCGTTGAGAAGCTGCGAACTATCCAGAGGTTGCCCGTCAGGCTCGAAGAGCTGAATGCGACGCTGCTTCAGTAAAAAGCGCACGGCTTCGAATGCCTGTTTCCACTCAAGATTCGTGATAGTACAAAGCTCATCCAGATTTTTATGCCCGTCTACAGTCAGATAGAGACGGCGAGCCTGCTTGTCGGCAATGACAGTAGAATCAGAGAAGGGATTACTCGCTGTCAAGACATCAGCATTATCTAGACGACGTGGAATGAGTTGCAATAGATATGATGCATTTAATTGTCCGAGCGGCTTCACAGTTACAGCGGGTACACTCCCGGAGGTATCAACGGCAGGGAGAAGGAGGTCGCGATTACTTGCAACCTGCATAGCCTGCTCTAGCACAAGATCAATAGCAGAAGGTACATTCTGAGGCGGAGCCTGCCGCCACAGGAGCAAGACAAGAGACTGCAGCGGAGTCGGTATATCCCCGGCAGCAGCACCCCTCAGCGGAAGCGGAAGCAATGCCTTACTGGTGAGAAAACATCCGGCGCAATAGTATAACCCGTAACGCCCAAGAAGCTCTGCTTGATATGCAGGAAATGCGCCGCCAACCGCCTGCAGCGGTACGTGCCTTCCTCCGCTCATCATTCGTCCAATCGCTACAACGACATGATTATTGATAATGACCTGCTGAGGC
>DASTKE010000779.1:0-2481 GCA_035716105.1 Ktedonobacteraceae bacterium
TTCGCCACGTGGCTGCGCACGCTGGCAGCATTGTTGATTGGCGTAGCATGGACGGTACCGGCTGGCGTGGCCATCGGACTTTCGCCTCGCTGGTCGCGCCGTTTGCAGCCGGTGGTGCAGGTGGTCGCCTCCATTCCGGCCACGGCGCTCTTTCCAGTGTTGCTGCTGCTGGTGGTTGGCCTGCCCGGTGGGCTTTCGTTTGCCGCCATCCTCCTGATGTTGCTTGGCACGCAATGGTATATCCTTTTTAATGTAATCGCGGGCGCTATGGCGATTCCCAGCGATTTGCGCGAGGCCACGACGGTCTATCACGCGACGGGCTGGCGACGCTGGCGGACGCTTATTCTCCCCGCCATCTTTCCTTACCTGATTACGGGTATGCTCACCGCCAGTGGCGGGGCCTGGAACGCGAGCATTGTCTCAGAGTACGTGCAGTTCAATGCGCATACCGTAAGCACGATTGGTCTAGGGGCAAGTATTGCAGCGGCGGCGGCATCCAGCAACTTCCCAGAACTGCTGGCTGGAACACTTTTAATGGCTCTCTTTGTTGTGGTCTTGAACCGTCTCGTCTGGAAGCGGCTGTACGCCCTCGCGGAACGGCGCTACACACTGGGATAGGAGGAAAAACGCTATGACATTGCCACACGATGAAACACAGACAGCAGCACAGGTACTGCTGGAAGCGCGATTATGCAGCAAGACGTATGAAGCGGAGGGCAAGCAGCGACAAAGCACACAAGCAACGTTGGTACTGGACGGCATCGATCTCAAGATTCGCGAGGGGGAGTTTGTGGCCTTGCTCGGGCCATCGGGATCGGGCAAATCCACCTTACTGCGTATACTCGCCGGATTGCTTGCACCTTCAGAGGGGCAGGTTTACTTTAAAGGTGCGCCCCAGCATGGCCCCAATCCGCACGTGGCGATCGTCTTTCAATCTTTTGCGCTCTTCCCCTGGCTCACGGTTTTACAGAACGTCGAACTGGGCTTGCAGGCGCAACCTCTCACACAGACACAGCGACTCAAACGGGCGCTGGCGGCGATTGACCTGATCGGTCTGGATGGCTTCGAGGATGCCTACCCCAAAGAACTCTCTGGCGGTATGCGCCAGCGCGTGGGCTTTGCGCGGGCACTGGTCGTCGAGCCGGAGTTGCTCTTTATGGATGAGCCTTTCAGCGCCCTGGATGTGCTGACGGCTGCCAATCTGCGCAAAGAGTTACTCGAACTGTGGAGAAATCAGAGTATGCCAACTCGCGCCATTCTCATGGTCACACACAATATCGACGAGGCCGTGAGTATGGCCGACCGCATCCTGGTGCTGGGCGCGAACCCAGGACGCATTCGCGTAGAACTGCCCGGCCTTCCCCCTGAGCAGCGCACGTTCCAGAGCGAGGAGCATACAGCCCTGGTCGACCTCATCTACCGCATAATGACCAGTCCGCAGGAAGATGTCAGCTCCTTGCTGGCAACAGCTTCGCCGGGAGCACAAACAGGTCCGCTCACAGCAGTGAAGCCGCGCCCCTTCCAGGTTCTTCCCCACGTCTCAATTGGCGATGTGACAGGGCTGATAGAGCTGGTACACGCAGGAGGAGGACGCGAAGACCTCTATCAGATTGGTCGCTCGCTCCATCTGGAAATCGACGATCTACTGCCAATGGTGGAGGCAACAGACCTGCTCGATCTGGCCGATACGCAGGAAGGCGACCTGGTGTTGACAGAGCAAGGGCGTCATTTCGCGGAGGCCGGGGTGTTGGAAGAGAAGCAGATTTTCCGCGACCAGACTCTTGCCCATGTCAGTATTCTGCGCAAAATTGTGCATGCATTAGAGCAAGCGCCTGGGCATGTGGTACCAGAAGAGCATATCCTGCACCTGCTGGAGGAACACTTCGGCCCCCAGGAGGCGCAGGCACAGATGGACACAGCCATCAACTGGGGGCGCTACGCCGAACTCTTCAGCTTCCAGGAAGATCGCGGCATATTCCGCTTAGAGGAGCCAGTAGCCGCCGAAACTGCCTGAATCCTACTCACAGGTAAGGGACTGGAAAGAGGGAGACATAGAGAGATGATTCTGGTATAATTGTTCTACGCTATCCTGCCTGATATCAGCAGCGCCACGTGGTTTTCAGTCACGTGGCGCTGCTGATATCAGGCAAGAGGCTCAAATACAATTTTAAGGGGGTAACAAGATGGGGGAAGACAAGGCGAACAAATGGTGTCCAAATTGCCAGCAAAGCCTACCACGTGATACATTCTATCGCAACGCGGCACAATCCGATGGACTCTCTCCCTACTGTAAAGTATGCTGGACCATCCACAACCAAGAGGCACATGCTAAGAGACGTGAGGGAAACCCAATAAGAATTTATTGAAAATGGCATCAGTTCGGCATGAGTATTTTCGTTGCATTGAGAAACCAATGCAAGCCTACTTACTGGGTTTGCTGGCTTCTGATGGCTGTGTTTTATCAGGTCGACCACGTATTCA
>DASTKE010000780.1:0-3223 GCA_035716105.1 Ktedonobacteraceae bacterium
GACGCTTTATGGTATACTACGAGTGAGCAGGGAGGGGTGCTGGTGCGAGGGCGCTATGAGGCGCACCTGGCATGGCACACAACACTCAATCCGGAAATTGGATAGGGTCAGTTCTGCGAATTGCACGTTTGTTCATCGGGGTGTAGCGCAGTCGGCTAGCGCGCAGCGTTCGGGACGCTGAGGTCGGAGGTTCAAGTCCTCTCACCCCGACCAGGATGGCACACGTTCCTGATGTGTGACACAACTTTCGCAAGACCAGGTAAGAACTACAAGGAGTTATGGAATGCAGGCGTATCAGATTTCCACAACAACGCTCGGTCGTTGTCTCTGGAATCTGGACGCTGCTTGCTCGTTTCCCTTCTATCCAGATGCAGATCAGCGGATAGGACGGTCGGCAGGCAGTGGACGCCTGACGGTGCCAGGCTCTCCTGGACGTGCAAAACGCTTTTATCCTTATCCGCCCAGTCGTCGCAGGCGGCGCTAAGAAGAAGCTTAGAGGGGTGGGTTTCCCTTCCCCTACCCTCGTTTCTGGCTTCTACCTCGCTGTCTGCTGTGCTTATCGGCTCTGACAGAGAGGAAGGAAAGCTCATTTATGCCTGTTCTTGTATTGAATTCCTCACTACAGCCTCTTTCCGTCATTCCCGAACGCCGTCTCATCGTCTTGCTTTCCAAACGGAAAGTGACGTTCGTCGATGACCGGGCGCGAGAGTTGATTGAGGAGAGTATCAAAGCCCGACGCCTTGAACTGGAATGTCCCGTCATTGTGCAGTTGCTGGCGAATGTGCGCACACCACGCCTGTCCCTTCAGCCAACACGCTCGAATATCCTGCTGCGCGACGAGGAGACGTGCCAGTACTGCGGCAAGCGCAGCCGCGACCTGACGCTTGACCACATTATCCCGCGCTCCCGTGGTGGGCTGAGCACGTGGGAGAATCTGGTGGCCTCCTGCAAAACCTGCAACGGCAAAAAGGGCAATCGCTTGCTCAAAGATGTCAATATGCGTCTCCTGCGCCCGCCTCGTCCGCTTGCTCAGGAGTACGCGGGGTTGTTCCTGCTCCGCTACCCCAAACTGCGCGAGGCGTACCAGGAATTCCTGCTGAGCGCTCAGGGAGTGACCCCTCAAGAATTGAGCGCCTGACCCATCTTGTGGTACTTTGTCAAACGTGAAGCGACGGAGAACTCGTAGGGGCGACCCTGGTGGTCGCCCGCGCCAGGAGCGCAGCAACTGGCTCGCTATGTCCCCGTCGCTTCACGTTTGACAAAGTAGTAGGGGCGCGATTGATCGCGCCCGCGTGACCCTACAGGGTTTTGCGATGCCGCGAGAATTGAGCGCGTGAGCGTTTATAGAGAGGGATAGGTAGCAAAGGAGGTTGGTTGCCTGTTTGCCAACCTCCTTGTCGTCTTCCGTGAGATTGTCGCAAGACGAGAGGAACGAGTAGTAGTGTAACAGGTGAAACATGAGTGTGTGAAACGGTAATGTATGGGTCACCCGTTATAAAAGTGAGCCGTAGTACCTTTACGAATCGGGTGCTACACAAGCGTCCTGTATGGTATAATGATGGGTATAGTAGTCTATACCGGAGAAAGGATTTCTTAGCTCAAGTATACTAGAAAATAGGGACCCTGTGATCCGTACTGGTAGGAACAGTGTGTTGCTGTTATGTACCAGCAAAGGTGGTTACATGATCGAAGAAATGAAAACAGACGATTCATCACTTCGCCCGGAGGCAGGCCGAGCGTTTCTTTGCCTGCACGGGCATTTTTATCAGCCGCCGCGTGAAGACCCCTTCACCGGCATTCTCTCCGTCGAACCTGGCGCTACCCCGTATGCGAATTTCAACGAAAAGATTACCGTCGAGTGCTATCGTCCAAATGCCGAGGCGGGCAACTTTGAGGCCATCAGCTACGACCTGGGGCCGACGCTGGCGGCATGGTTGGAGCAGGCACATCCTGATGTCTACCAGCGCATCATCGACGCCGATAAGCGGCATACCGCCCGTTATGGCGTGGGCAATGCCCTGGCGCAGGCGTACAATCACACCATTTTGCCGCTGGCGACGACCCGCGACAAGCGCACGCAGATCGCCTGGGGCCTGAGCGATTTTCGCCATCGCTATGGCCGCGAGGCGCACGGCATGTGGCTGGCTGAAACGGCGGTTGACCTGGAAAGCCTGGATCTGCTGGCCCAGTATGGCGTGACCTATAGTGTCCTTGCCCCGTGGCAGGCCGCGACGCCGGTTGACCCGACCGAGCCATATATCGTCCCGCTGCTCAATGGCCGCAGCATGACCGTGTTTTTCTATAATGCGCCGCTCTCCGGCGGTGTCTCGTTTGACTGGAATACGACCAGCAACGCCGACATGTTTGCCGCGTCCTACCTGCCAAACCATCTGGTGAAGAGTAAGCAGGAGGTCGGTGAAGACCAGTTGATTCTCATCGCTACCGATGGCGAACTTTACGGGCATCACAAGCCCTGGCGCGATAAGTTCCTGGAGCACCTGATCCAGCATGGTGGACCCGATTACGGTTTCGAGATTTGCACGCTGGAACGCTACATGCAGGCGCATCCCGCCACCCGCGAGGCGCAGATACGTGTGCCGAGCGCGTGGAGCTGCGGACACGGCGTGGCACGCTGGCAAACCGGCTGCGAATGTACCGAGGGTGATAGCACCTGGAAAGGCGCGCTGCGCGTCGCGCTCGATCATCTTGCGGAACGTGGCGACCAGTTGTTTGAGCAATACGCCGGTCAGGCGCTGCTCGATCCCTGGGCCGCTCGCGACGATTACCTGCCGCTGCACAACGGCTGGGAGACGCCGGAGAGCTTCTGGGAGCGGCACGGCAAGGAACATCGCTTGCCGGAAGACCCGCTGCTGGCGCGCCGCACGCAGTTGCTGCTCGAAGCGCAGTACTACCAGCAGTATAGCTTCACCAGTTGTGGCTTCTTCTTTGAAGACCTGGATCGCATCGAGCCGCGCAACGATATCGCCTTTGCGCGCCGCGCCATCAGCCTGGTCTGGCAGGCGCTCGACATCGATTTGCAGCCCGGCTTCCTGGACGACCTGAGCAAGGCGCGCAGTGGGCGCAACTCCCTGACCGGAGCCGACCTCTACCGCCAGCTCTCGATCAAGCCGCAGGGCGTCCTGCCGCCCCTGCCCCTGAAGGCGATGCAAAAGCACAGCCTGAACAACCAGGAAAACGTGGCATAAAATAGAAAAAACGAACA
>DASTKE010000781.1:0-6971 GCA_035716105.1 Ktedonobacteraceae bacterium
CGGCGAGCCTCCTGAGAGCGCACGGGCGGCGATGATTATGCTGCATGGGCGCGGAGCCACCGCGCAGGATATCCTGACATTAACGGCAGACCTGCACTCGCCTGGTTTTATCTACCTTGCGCCGCAGGCTACCGGAAATGCCTGGTACCCCAACAGCTTCCTCGCGCTCATCGCCAGCAACGAGCCGCACCTCTCTTCGGCGCTGTCAGTCATTACATCTCTGCTCGATCAACTGGCACAGCTGGGCATCCCTGCCGAGCGTACAATCTTACTCGGTTTCTCGCAGGGAGCGTGTCTGACGCTCGAATATGTTGCACGTAACCCCCGGCGCTACGGTGGCGTCGTCGGTCTGAGCGGTGGCCTGATTGGCCCCGATGGGACACCTCGCGACTACTCTGGCTCGCTGGCAGACACAGCCGTTTTTCTGGGATGTAGCGATACAGACCCGCATATCTCAAAAGAGCGGATAGAGCAAGCCGCTGGTGCCTTGCGACTGCTCGGTGGGAACGTTACAATGCGGCTCTATCCTCACAAGGAGCACACAGTCAACCAGGATGAATTGCGCTTCGTACAGAGTATGATGGCCAGTGTTCTGTTTAATGACTGACTTCGGGGTCTGAGAGGGACGTGAATTCAGTGTGCATAATACGGCGCATCGTCTCCTCTTCCTGAGCCCAGACCCGGTAGGCGACCTCGGCAACCTCACTTGCACACGCATCGGGGATATGCACAACCCCGTTGACATCTCCATGCAACAGATCACCAGTACAGACCCGCATTCCCGAAATGGTCACTTCACCGCCAACACTGACACAGACAGGATTGCCGTGAGAGACCACCAGTCCAAGACAAAAATACTGAAAGCCGCCCAGCGCACGAACTTCTTTCACATCACGCAGTCCACCATCGGTCAGGATTCCAACGGCTCCAAGTCGTTTCATGGTGGTAGACATAACTTCGCCAGCGTGGCAGGAGCGCAGTCGATCTGGGCCTACGTCCTGCATCACCACCACAGCAGGTTTGAGACTCTGCGAGAGGAGTTCGTAGAGTTTGTTGAAGCCAATACCCTGTCGACCCTCAGTGGTGCTGTCGACAGTACAGGTGACGGCATAGCCCACGGTGGGCGGAAGTTCTGGGAAGATGCAGCGGATATCGCTGCCCACGTATCCTGCAACACGTGGACGCAGGTGGAAGGTTTCGATCGCGTTGGAAATCGTGGGGCTATCGATGCGGCGCAATGCACTGAACTGTTCGGGACTGAGCTTGACGACCATGCACATATCCGCCTTTCTAAATATGTTCATATGTGTTCACATTGTCGATTGCGGTGAAAACGTCCGCACACCGCACGGAATCGCCCGTGTGGCCCGAGCCGGGCAAGAGACCGCTTGAGGATATTGACCGCGCTATTCTCATCACGGTCTAGCACCAGGCGACATGCAGGATTTGGACAGCGATACGTTCGTTTCCAGAGCGGCATAGCTTGCTTGTGTCCGCAACCGCTACAGGTCTTGCTTGTATCGCGCTCATCTACGATCACCATTTCTTTCCCATGTCGCACCCTCGGAAACCCCGGCTTTTCCCCGTTCTTGACCCGGCGAAAGAAGGCTTTCATCGCGCCATCCAGGCGGAAATAGACTTCGTGCAGAAGCTTGCCATAGACCCATTTCAGTTCCGGGTCATGTTCACGGCTCTCTTGCAGCGTCTTTTTTGCCTCTTGCCATCCCGGCCACTTCTCCCCATCACGCAAGCGCATCACCCACCAATTATACAACCCCCGGCACTTTCTCTGCATCCATTCCAGGATCGCAGCATCTTGTGAACTCACTTCCAGCCTGATCTTTTTGCTAGCGAATGGCTTAGAGAGCGCATCTGGGTCTGGCCCGTCTCTGCTACGAATGGAATGACCTGGAAGCCGCAGAGCAGCACGGACAACACTGCCTCCACCTGGCGCGGCAGTATGAGCGAGCAATTGATCGCTTCGTACTCTGTGAGGTGCTACTTGCCCGCTTGCAACTGGCCCGGGGAGATGTAGACGGCGCGGCCACCCTGCTTTCCCAGGCCGCTCAGTCCGCGTCAGCACAACTTCGCATATAGCATCCCAGAAGTGGCTGCCGCCCAGGTGCTTCTATTGCTGCGCCAGGGGAGTCTTTCTGCCGCCGCTCATCTCGCGCAGACGCACCAGCTCCCCCTCAGCCAGTCCCGGGTCCACCTGTTAGTTACTCTCCTTGAAGATCGATCACTCCCTGCTAGACAAGCCGTTGCAAGACAGTGGAGCCACTTAGCGCCTCCTGAACAAGAGAGGACCCGTTGCACATCAGCACGATCTTGCCGATCACACCTCCCTTCTCGAACAACTCCTGCGCCTCTCTTGCCGAGGCGAGAGGAAGTCGCTGCGCGATGAGCGGCTTGATCTGTTGCTGGTGAAGGAGGTCCAGCAGGGCGATCAAATCCTGTCGAAACCAGGCCGGTCTGAGCCGTTTGAGCGTCTGGATGCTGTAGGGTACCACCCGTTTGCGGCCCGGAAGAAGCCAGCCGCCGACGATATACAGTGCGTAAATGGGGAGACCATGCAAGCGATTACGACGCCCCGGACGACCTGAAGCCAGTCCCTGCCCACGCAGGGAGGTCGTATTGCCATAGCCCACCACTCTGCCACCAGGACGCAGGGCCAGACGGGAATGCCACATGTGGATCCCCCCGATGGGGTCAAAGACGACGTCCACGCCCTCGCCAGTGAGGCGCTGAATTTCTTGCACAAAGTCCTGATGCTGGTAATCAATTGGGAGAGCACCCAGTTCGGAAACGGCCGGTGCCCCTCGCGCTGAACAGGTCCCGTACATCTGCAGCGTGGAGAGGTGCCCCTACACCATTGGTGGAGCTGTTTGCCCAGCAGGGGGGATCAAGCTTTTACATTGAGATTTGTTTCAGCTAGGACTCGATCCAGGTCTCCTGGACGATGATCGTCTCCTCTCCCTCCGCCGCTTCACCCTGAGCAGCTTCTCCACTGTTCGGGGCATATTTCGCCTTCACATGATGGGGTCTGACGATCAAGAGTGGCACTTTACAGGCACCCAGAACACGCTCCGTCTGGCTGCCTAATGCCCAGCGGCCAATGCCTCCCCGGCCATGTGTAGCCATCGCGATGATACCCGATTCACCAGAAGCCACCCCGCCTTCGACCTGCGCGTCGTGTTCTGCCGCCTGAATAATGGCCTGCGCCACATCGTTGTTGATCACAACTTCGGGAGTGACCGCAATCATGTGTGCCGCCAGCTCTGTCACAGGCGAACGAGTGACGAGCGTGTGCAGGTACGCCTCAGCCTCCTCTTTGGCCTGCGCTCTGATATCAGCGTCAAAATCAATGTGCGTCTGGCTGCGGTACTTCCCACTGGTCGAGGGAATCGCGACCACATACAGCAGGTGCAGTTGGCTCTGCCCGGCAGCGGCCAGGGTCGCCGCCAGTTGAGCGGCAGGTTCGATGGCTGCTTCAGCCAACTCAGACCCATCCAATGGCACCAGCACACTTAGAGGGACGACCGCGCCTTGCACCTGAGTTGGGAGCGTTCCGCCCTCCCGCAGCACCAGAACGGGAACCGGGCTATGCCGTGCCACCTTCTGCGCTATACTGCCCAAGGCCCACCGCTTGAGGCCCGTATAGCCATGGCTGCTCATGACAATCAGATCAGCATGGGAAGACTGCGCTACAGAGAGAATAGTCGGGGCGATGGCTCCGAAAAGGGATTCCACCTCCACCGTCATGCCAACCAGTTCGGTTCGCGTGACCACCTGCTCCAGATACGTTATGGCCTCGCGCAGCCCTTCATCAATCGCTTGCTGGTTATACTCCCGCGACGGGGTCAGATCTGGCCGCTCGATAATGGGTACAATGGCAACGCGCAACAGGAGCAGGGAGCCACCAGAGGCACGAGCCAGGCGTGCGGCAACCGGTAAAGCTTGCTCGGCCCTTGCCGAGCCATCTAATGGAACAAGAATACGCTCAAACACCCTTTTCCTCCTTTTACCATACTCCTCCTCAGCGAGGAGATCATTCCTTATCCCCAGCATAGCCTTTCCCGCTCACGGGTTTATCACAGAGTACACTTGCTCCCTCACAGGCTTCTCTCAAAAAAAGATGAATCTGACGATCTGCTAAAATCATCAAGCTTGAGCGCGTTCGAAACCTCTCTAGATGAGGTGATGGAGGAGGGCGGCGGGGCTTTTTCGACACCATCCCTTCTCACGCCCTCACGTAAGGTTTATCCAGTGCTCACGCTCTCTCAACCTCACTCTCAATACCGTTTCAACGACAGCCAGCATCCCGGCAAGCATGTCCGCGCCTGCACATGCGAAGAGAGCAACGACCACGCTTTGCAGAGCAGAACCCCCGTTGACAAAGGCAAAAGCGGTGTCCAGGAGGAAGAGTCCCAACACGAATGCCCCGATCCCTGCAAGCCCAAGCAATGCGGTTTCAACACCTCTCCTCGCGTTCAGGCCCAACACTGCGACAAGCATGATGGTGCCAACCAATACGTTAGCGATCACATTGCTCCAGAAAGACGGGATCGCTGTTCCGGGTGCCGCAAGTGGGTCTACTGCCACAACAGGAATCACCCCCACGCTCATGATAATCCCCACCAGCAAGACGACTCCTGCTCCAATCCAGAGCAACACCCGTCTAGCAAAACCACCCATGGTGGATACCCCCTTTACATCGCCGGGAGAAGACCAAGTTGTTGCAGCATCCCCAGCCGGTCATCAAGCCCCCAGTCTTCCACGATCTTGCCGTCTGCGACGCGGGTAATTTCGATAGTCGAGATGGCCACCCGCTTGCCGGTGGGCGGGATACTTCCAAACGCTCCCTGCTGGGTTCCATGCGTGGTAAAGCGGGTAACCACCCTGTCTCCTTCCGCGATCATGTCCTCAATCGTGACGTGGAGATCAGGCAAAGCTGTCAGGGTCATGGCGATGGCCTGTCTGGTTCCATCAGGGCTGGTCGGCAAGCCGGGAGGGAGCGTGTGGTCGACATGATCCGGGGCATAGAACTCATCGAGGGCTTCCAGCTTCTTCTCGTTGAAGACCTCTTCATAGAAACGGCGTATCAGAGCCTTGTTCTCTTCAGTTGACATAGAGCGAACTCCCTTCATTTCTTTCTGTCCACAGGCAGATACACTTACAGAACACCTTGCTAATCCTCACTATGCATCATAAGAGTCGCGAGAGCATCACAAAGTCGCTGCCAGATGTCACAGGGAGACAACAAATGCTCGGTACAGTTGAGCCGACAATCTCTTTAGCCACCTCGTTTTGTGACGCGCTCGTTACCGGGAACCGCCAGCTTCGCGATGCGTTTTCGCTTAAATATTCACAGGAGGGCTTGCTGGTCTACTGCCGCTACAGCCAGGCCGATGGGGCCATTGCCGGAGCCGTGATCCAGAAAGTCCTGTTGAATGCGTAGCGCCTCAATCGACGTAAAAGAAGAGGCTTTGCAGCAGCCAGATTGAGATGCAGCTGTGCCATTTCGCAACTGGTATGAGACCAGGCGGTGAGAGTACAGCGCTACACTAGAAGCTGGAACAGTACAGAGTGTTCCCGGAATTGAACGTAGAGCGAATGCAGCCTGGCGCGGCCAGACTTATCCGAGGAGTAAAACTGTGAACGAGCAAGAGATAGCTTCCAAAGATCAAGAAACAGCTTTTCCAGAAGAACACCACGTGGTCATCACAGCAGGCGCAACAGGAACAGCGTCCCCGGAGCCGAATGGCTCGCCGACATGGCAAGAGAGACCGGACATATCCCCCTCTCCCGGACAACCCGGAGCGCCTCCCTGGCAAGGCTATCCTCCGGTAGCCCCTGCGCTGTGGAGCGGGCAGTCCGTGCAGTACTACCCGCCTCCCTCCTACAGGCGACCGGCACGCTGGCCCTGGATCGTGCTGATCTTCTTCCTGCTGTTCGTACTGATCCTCGTCGTACCGGTGGTTCTCTTCGGAGGGCTGGGATACGTGGGCCTGAACAATACCACCGAAACGCGGGACTTTCCTGTGACCGCACACCCCACGCTCATCCTGAGCAACGATACTGGCTCCATTCATGTACGGGCGACCAGCGCGGACAACGTGATCGCTATCCGGGCAACGAAACACAGCAGCCCGTGGGCAAACGCCGATGATCTGCGGGTGAGCTATGCGCACGATCAGCGGGCCAATAGCGTGACCGTCACCGTCGACAGGCTCAACACCATGACATTCTTTTCCTCCGCCAGCGTCGACTTTGACGTGACGCTGCCAGCCTCGGCAGACCTTCAACTCAAGACCAACACTGGCAGCATCGATGTGACTGGCGTCAGCGGGCAGATCGCCCTCACCAGCAATACCGGCTCTCTTGACGTGACGAATGGGGCGCTCAACGGCACAAGTTCATTGATCACCAACACCGGGTCGGTCACTTTCGACGGGGCTATTGACCGTGGGGGTGCCTATCACTTCGCCACCAATACCGGCTCGGTCACCGTCACCTTGCCAGCCGGTAGCGTCTTCCACGTCGAGGCATCCACCGATACCGGTTCCATCAACACCACCTTCGCGGGCATCCTGGTACGACAGAACCAGGGGGTTGGTGCCAGTGCCTCCGGCGATGTGGGGAGCCTGCCACGGGCAACCATGAGTTTGAGAACCAATACCGGCTCCATCAACCTCTATCAGAGATGAGCGAGCGAGGAAACTGTGACAGAACTGCTAGCTGGCAATGCCGTTTTGAGAGGCGTTGGTGACGCCGAGCGCCTATACTGGGCATGTGGAGGAGGTCTCTGACCTCGGATATTGAAATTTGAAAGGAGTTTGAACAATGATGCAACAGCCAACATATACATCACCTCCGTCCAGGCCGCTGAGTCCTGAGATGCCGGGGTCGTCCCAGGCCCGCCAGCCAATGGAGCCGCCCTTCAACGAGCAGTTCGTTGAGGCGTTGGCCCA
>DASTKE010000782.1:0-14549 GCA_035716105.1 Ktedonobacteraceae bacterium
CGCCTGTTGTCGAGCCAGAGGCGACCACTCAACGGGGTCTACCGACCAGAAAAGCTGCGAACCGAAGTCGTTATCATCCTCCTGTAAGAAGTCTTTCTGGCCTATTTCAGCGCTGTCTGAGGTACTTGCGACACCCATAACGTCGGTAATATCCTCAGCATCCATAGGCTCAGCAGCGTCCGCAGACCCGCCAACATGGACAGCATCAACATAACTGACGGCATCCTTTGTGCTTGCTGTAGCCATGAAATCCTTATCATCTGATCCAGGCTCTGCTGCTTGCTTCGCGGCGATGGCGTTTAACTGAGAAAGCGTCAGGGGCAGCACCGGAGATAGAGGTGGCAAGGATGACGAAGGAGGTAGCGCCGGTGGAGAAGACAGGCTTGGAGACGCTTCCCTCATCTCCGAGGGTACGATCTGCGGGGCCAATGCAAGGTACGCGGGTAGAGGCGTTTGTGGTTCGACAACCGCGGGAGGCTGAGACGAATCATAATGGGATACAGGCAGTGAAGTGTGCCTGTTGTTTGCCGCAACATCACCCGGCACCAGTTGCAGCTTGCGTGTGACAATGGGTCGGGCCACTGGAGAGGCCACAGGCGCGACGGTGACTGCTAGCAGAAACGCATTGCTGAACTCGTCCGCCGAGGCAAAGCGATCATCCGAGCGCTTCTGTAACGCCATTTGCAGCACGTCATCGACGGCATCCGAGATTGTGGGAACGAGTGTACGCGCCGAGGGTGGCTGCACACGCACATGCTTGAGCAGCACTTCGACAGGAGTCTGACCGGTAAAAGGTGGCTGGCCGGTAAGAATACGGAACAGCAGCACGCCCAGTGAGTAGATGTCGCTCGCACGCCGCAGCAAACCCAGCGATTGCTCAGGAGCGACATATTCCGCTGAACCCCAGCCCACTCGTGTTAGCGATTGCTGGCTGTCATCATAGCTGTGTGCGATGCCAAAATCTGCCAGCAACATGCGTCCATCAGCCGCGACAAAGACGTTGGAAGGCTTGATATTGCCATGCACTACGTCATGATTATGCGCATACTGCACAGCGCTACACAATTGCTGGATGATAGGCAGTGCCAGCATAGAAGAAAACTTGCCGCCTACGCGCCGCAGCAGGTCTTCCAGTGTACCGCCCGTCACGAAAGGCGTCACGATATAAAGCAGCCCTTCACCCTCACCATATTCGAGCAGCGGCAAAATGTTTGGATGGTCAAACTGGCCGATCTTCTCTGCTTCGGCCATGAAATACTCACGGAAGGACTCTCGCTGAGCGTAGCTGGAGCGAAATATCTTTACCGCTACCTCGTAGTTTCCTTCTCCCTTCTGGCGGGCGCGGTAAACATCCGCCATTCCCCCTCTGCTGATACATTGCAGCAAGAGATAGTCGCTCAACATAACGCCTTCAAGATCAGACATATAGCACCCCGCAAAATGTTCGGCTTCTAGCATTCATCCTCTGCCGCCAAACCAGCAGCAAAACACCCTTCAATCAGGCAATACACCAAACTAAACGTGATATATATCTCTTTTGGGAGGCGGTGGACAATGCTCGTCCCTCCACGCAATCGGGCGTATTAACCGGGGTAAAGCACCGCATACACAATCTCTTAGAAAAAATAACGTAGAGTGAAAAAAATGTTGTCACCTGAAACAGAGAAAGGCCACGCCCTCGTGTTTAGATCGGATGGCCTTCTCTGCTTCAATTTTCTTTAATTCAACGGCTATAAGAAGTTCTCTAATTGCTCTACTGTGGGTACGGCAGCGGTTCCACTGAGGGCTGTGGTGGAGAGACTGCCACAGATGGTTCCGCAGCGCAGCGCTTGAGCAAGAGGATAGCCTTTGAGGATGCCATAGATGAAACCGCCATTGAAGGCATCGCCCGCACCCGTGGTATCGACAACTTCCCTGATGGGGTAGGCTGGAACATGGAGCATTTCCCCTTGCTGGCAAGCGATGACGCCACGCGCACCCACCTTCGCAATAGCAGTGGGAACCAGTTTGGCCAGCGTCACAACCGCCTCCTCAATGGTTTGAGCGCCCGTCATAACTATCGCTTCGGCCTGGTTGGGCATGATGTAGTCTCCACGCCGAATCACCGCACACATCTCTGCATTAGAGAGGCATTCCGCTCCCCAGCCTGTATCGAAGAAGGTCTTCATCTCTGGTTTGCACGCTTGCAACAGCGTGAGATAGGCCAGTTTCGCGGGATCAGCATACGTAAAGGCGGCATCAAAGTCGTACACCTCAAGGGCCTGCTGCAATTTCTGGAGCAGAAATGGCGATGGTTGTTCGCTGCCGGCTCTGCCTTCGCTTTCTGCGACAGCTTTGCTCGCGTGCTTATCGGAATAGGAGACGAAGCCGCGCTCGCCTTCATAGGCCATACAGACACTCAACGAGCGCAAAGGGTAATCATGGCTCACGATCAGTTCGCGGCTAACACCCGCTTTGCCAAGCTCCTCAAAGATATAGCGGCTGCAAAAATCGTTGCCCAGTTCGCTCAGCAGGCCCACCTGCAGGCCCAACCGGCTCAGCGTGGCGGCGGTATTGAAAATTGCCCCGACACTGATGGCAAACTGATCAACATATATCTCCTGCCCCAGAATGGGCCAGTGTGGGAGACCGCTAAAAACGAGATCAACGCAGGCCGAACCGATCACCAGAACATCAAAGTGCCGCTTTTGAGTCATTACAATCACCCCTTCTCATACATTGACAATTTCTTTAGAAGTGAGGAAAGGAGAACGGTGTGGGTGCGGTCGACAGCCGCACCCACACCGCTCTCCTCTCCTCTCCTCACTTCTGAAAGCCTTCTCAAATTTTAAGCGCCAGGATCAACACAATAGTCAGGACGTGCAGCAGTTGATCTACCCAGATGGGACCGATAATATTGTAACGTGACTTCAGTGGGTCGACGATGAAATGTGTGATAAGCAGGATGGCGGTGGCAAGGAGGGATGGATGCGCGAACAACACAAAAACGGCGGTATAGGTGGCACAATGATAAAAGTTGACTTCCCAGCTTTTCCCCTTTTCGACACTCATCCAGGTGCTCTGAAAGGCGAAATCGCCTACAAAGTGGCAGGCCAGCCAGACGAGCAGCACCGGAATTGAAATGTCAATCAACATGCATTCTCTCCCTTACAGCATATTCTTCTAACACAAGTATAACCCGCCAGAAGGGATAAGCACTATGATATGTCTCGCCTGCAAAATGTGAGCTGGCACACAATACAGTAACCTGTTACTGTGTACCTTCGCGCCAGGGAGTTTTGGAGAGAACGCGAAGCAGGAGCAGAGCCGCGACCAGTATCCAGAAGCAGAAAGCCAGGTCTTGTTCCAGGAAAGCACTGTCTACCTGACCCTGTACCAGCGCCGCGAGCATGGCCGCGCCTACACCAATGGTCATCCAGCGCAACCGCCATTTCCCCCGCACTTTATTTGAATGCACATGCATGAGAATGCGCGCAAAGAGCCAGTAAAACAGAATCAACACGCTGACAAAGGCCAGCAAGCCGAAAACGCCCATACTCACCCAGACATGCAGGAAGATGTTATGCGGGTGCGAGAGGTCCGGCTCATCGCGCAAAGTACGAAATGCTCCCGGCACGGAATACCAGTAGTGATATAAATGCGGCGTGAGACAGACGGTATTCCTGCTGTAGTGGCAGAGCCAGTTATCCATGCCGTAGCCAAACCAGGGGCTATCATGAATCATGTTCAGTGCTACCTGCCACAAATAAAAACGTTTATCCAGTGAACTGACGCCGTTCACGTCAGAATGACCACCAATGATAAACTCGTCAAGGCGTGTATGGAAGGCAAGTACAACAGCAGCAATCACAACAATGAATGCCAGCCCGCCAATGAGCAGCACTTTACGATTGGGCATGGAGAGCGCAACGATGAATACCAATGCAGCGCCTATGGCAAACCACGCTCCTCGCGACTGGCTCAAATAGAGGATATAGAACATAGGGATATAGACCACAATCAGCACAACGCGGAACCACAGGCTTTCCAGTATGCCAACCGCCGGACGTATCTTCGACACAATCAGGGCAAGCCCAACCGGCATGACGTAATCGAAGAGCAGGCCAATACTATTGGCGCTGCCATACATGGCGTGGACGCGCCGTATACCGTCAGATTCCAGCACGAGCAGGTTGTGGAAGAAAAAATACTGGGCAAGGCCGAGCAGCGCCACAACGAAGCCCGTGCCAATCATCGCCAGCAGCAAGCGTGTGATATCGCGCCGCGAGCGCAGGCAAACCAGGGCCAACAGGAGATAGACTAGCGGCCCCAACACCTCTTCATAGAAGGCGCGGAACGCATCCCTGCGTGTATAAGCAATCACGATGGAAAACGCTGCTGCCAGGAAAAAGACCAGCACGGGCAGCGCAAATGGAGCAAGGGAATCTCGCACATCGCGCCAGAGCGCCCTCAGATGCCAGCGCTGCCGCCGCAGGACGAGTTGCAACAGAAAAACTACCACGCACACGCCTAAAGCAATCTCTGCGATACTGAACTCATAGTGACTGAAAACCACTTTTTGCAGTGGATAGTATGGCAACCCTAAAGGGAGGAGCGCAAGCGCGAAGTTTAAGCGATACCAGCAAAGAACGGCGAAAATGAGTAAGAAGGGCAGCGAAACTAACGGGTTGATATGGAACAGAGTACCCTTGCCAAGATGAACATTGCCAATGATGTAATAGAGGGCCATTGACACAATAAGCGCGCCCTCGATTAAGCGGTCGTGCCAGAAAGGAGACAAATTTTTGAAAAATCCGCTCCGACCGCCAGGAGGGGTATCCGGTGGCTCCGTTTCATTATCGATATGCTCATCTGCATCCTCTACATGAGACATATCAGCCGTATCAGGTGCAGGTAACGAAAGATTCCCGCTGCTCATGTATCCATCGTCCTATACATATGTATTTTTATGCTCAGATATTGCCGGGATGAAGAAGGTATGCTAGCAGTATAACAAACTGTACCTCCCTAGTCTAGCAACCACTATTTTTTTGCGTTCATACAGGACTTTTGGATGAGCTAATGGAGCCAGACAAGCGGCAGTAAGCAGTACAGGAAAGGAATGGAACGCCTCTGTTCCATCCCTTTCCTGTACTGCTTACTGTTTCGCCAGACAACGGGCTATTTCTGTAGTTCGCGCACGAACTGGCTGAAGACGTGGACGTGGTGATCGATGTCTTCCGGCGTGTGCTGGATGGAGACCGTCCACTGGTCGTCGAAGCCCGGCGGGAAGAGGATGCCGCGATTCGCCAGGAAGAGCCAGTAGGCGTAGGAGAGGCGCATGTCGATATCCCACCAGGCACGGTAGTTGTAGGCCCGCTCGTGACGGAACATGGCGCAGCCTTTCGCGCCAATCTGCGCCACATGCATGGGCATTTCGAACTCTTCGATGATGCCCAGATATGCATCACCCAGCCGCTTCGAGAGACTGTTGGCATGGGCATGAGCTTCGGGCGTAAAGATCTGCGTGAGCGTGACCAGACCTGCGCGCATCGAGATGGGGTTGCCATTGAAGGTACCCAGGTGCAGCACTTCCTCGTGATTGATATGGCGCATGATCTCCTCGCGCCCACCGAAAGCGCCAATGGGTGAGCCGCCGCCGATAGATTTTGCCAGGCAAATCAGATCAGGCTCGACCGGATAGAGTTCGGTGATGCCACCGGGGGCAACGGTCACGCCGGTCTTCACCTCGTCGAAGATGAGCAGCACGCTATGCTTGCGCGTCACATCGCGGATAGCCTGCAGGTAGCCCTCTTTGGGCAGCATAATACCCACGTTCATCAGCACCGCTTCGGTGATGACAGCGGCCACCTCGCCCTCGTGCTCGGTCAGAATGCGATCCAGCGCCTCGGCGTCGTTATAGGGTGCGATAATAGTGTTATTTTTCACATCGGTGGGAATGCCCAGCGAGGCCGGAACGGTGTTCGGATGATCTGCCGGCCCCGCAGTCTCTACTGAGGGCTTCGTGCTCATCAGAAGCGTATCGTGGTGGCCATGGTACGAGCCTTCGATCTTCACCACTTTGTCGCGGCCAGTATGGGCACGAGCCAGGCGCAGGGCATCCATCGTCGCCTCGGTGCCGGAGTTGCAGAAGCGCACCTGCTCAATCGGCGCGAAGCGACGACGCATCTCCTCGGCCAGAAAAACGCTGTCGGGACAGGGCAACGAGTACAGACTGCCCTTGCCAAGCTGGTCGCGCAGGGCTTCCACCAGCACGGGATGCGCGTGACCAACGAGCAAGCTGCCAAATCCCAGGTGGAAGTCAGCATACTCATTGCCATCATAGTCCCAGATATGGCTCCCCTGCGCTCTGCTAATGAACAGTGGATACGGCGGCACAGCCTGGAACGAACTGGTGACACCCATCGGCAGCGATGCCTTCGCTCGCTCATGAATCTCGTGCGAGCGAGGAGTGCGCCTTCTAAACTCCGCTTCCTCGCGGTCCACAATCTCTTCCACAACCGTACGATCGAGCGTAACAGGTTCTCGAAGCATAAAAAGTCCTTTCCCAGCAAACATGTGCCAGTTGAAATACAATAGAGAAACGACAGTGCAAACACGCGATTTCCCCGACTCTAGATAACGGCTAGAGATAATCGCAGCTATTCCCTACTGCATATTGTACCCTATAACCAGTGGATTTAGCAATTCCTGCGGTTGATTTTTGCGATTTATTTTTATTTCGCCGAATTTCAATACGAAATTCGCAAAACCTGATCAAGAAGCAGGAAGCACAAAAAGGGATGGCAGTCATTGGCTGCCATCCCTTTTTGTGCTTCCCGCTTCTTGATCAGGTTTTTATGCGTGTCCTTGCACGCGTTCTGATGTGGGACTGCTTACAGTGGCAGGCGCTGGCTGGCGAGGTCCGGGTTTGCGGGTAATCCAGGCGAAAATGCTGCCTATGGTCAGCAGATAGCCCGCGTAGAGGAGGCTCTGCAAGACGGTGGGTGCCTCGGCATAGCCCAGGAAGGTATGCAGCATATCGCCAATTGTGCTCTCCTCACTGAGCAGGTGTCCTGTATTCCAGAGCGTTGTCGTGCCAAACGAGAGCCAGCCAAGTCCCTGCATGTTTTGCACAGCATCACCAAGCAGTCCGGCGGCAAAGATGATCAACACGATGCCCATCACGCGGAAGAATACGCGGTAGTCGAGCCGGTAGCCCATGCGGTAAATGAACACACACAATATGAGAGCCGTGACGAGGCCGAGCAATGCGCCCAGCGAGAGCAGCAAACCATTGGTCTGGAACGCGAAGGCCAGCGTGAAGATGGCCGTCTCCAGCCCCTCGCGGCCAACTGTAGTGAACGCGAGCAGTCCGAGCGCAAAACCGGAACCGGCAACGCTGGCCTTTGCGGTGATTTCTTTCTTCAACAAGCGACTGTGCTTCTGCATCCAGAACGTCATGCTCGTCAGCAGCACAACAGCCACGAGGTACGTAATTGTCTCAAAGATGGTTTGAAACGTCGAGCCATCATACGTGCGGATGGTGAAGTAGAGGGCCAGCCCTCCAAGCAGTGATCCCATAACCGCCAGTCCTACGCCAATCCATACCGCTCGCGCCTGGTGCATTTGTCCAAGCTGTCGCAGAACGGCAAAGAGGATGCTGACGATCAGGCTAGCTTCCAGTCCTTCACGCAAAAACAGTACAAACGTTGCTAACATTTCGACGACCTTATCTACGCTAAAGTACACTACCCTCAAATATTTCACGTGGGTTAATTCCTAGTCACCCACTCAGATATTAGCATACCCTAATATCTATCGTCAAGGGTATTACAGGGAAATTTCGTAAAGTAGGTACAACAAACACATGGGGCGACGCTGCTTGTGCAGCATCGCCCCATGTGTTTGTTGTACCTACTTTACTGAACAACCCAGATTTTGGAGGCCGATGCCCGGCTGATGCGCACTTCACGTTCACCGGTCTCCACCTGGAAGGTTTCATCTTGCTCCTCTGTGTCGCCGTGAGCAAGCACAGTGAGGCGCGTCCCCGGTGTCAGCCCCTTTTCATGCAGGTAGAGAATCAAGCCCTCTTCGTCCTCGACGACTTCTGAGATGCAGAAAACGGCGGCTTGCTGACCCACATCGACTGACGAGAGCCGGACAGCGCCGTGATCCTTCAGGTAGGTGCGCGCATCGGGAACGGAGCCAGGAATAGGATTGCCATGCGGACAGGTGGTTGGATTGTTCAGGCTGGCGATGACACGAGCCTCCACAGCACCAGAGATGAAGTGTTCCAGGCGGCACGCTTCCTCATGCACCTGGTGCCACTGCATTCCCAGCATATCGACCAGAAACCGCTCCGTCAGGCGGTGCCGCCGCAGCACCGCTTCAGCCGCCTGGATGCCTGCTTCTGTCAGCGTCACCTGACGCTTGACATCCATCTGCACGAAACCATCGCGTACCAGCCGTTTGAGCATCTCTGTCACGGTCGGGGCGGAAACACCGAACTTTTGTGCCAGCCGCGCTCCAATGACCGGCTCACCCTCCATACTGATGTTATAGATTGTTTCCAGGTATTCTTCAACCGTTGGGCTGAGTGGTTCTTCCGTCTTCATCATTGCTTCCCTTTTGCTTCATCTCTCTGCTATCCAAACGATGCTATCTTCTATCTTCTTTTTTCACCCCTCATTGTAGCATGTTCTCAGCGCCTTTACCCGGACAATTTTCCCATCTGGTCCACATCCTTGAAAGAGACCTTGTAGGGGCGATGCCTTATAAATTTTAACAAATAAATCCGGCAATGCGAATCCTGTAGGCGCCGATTTATCGAGCGCCTACGTGGCTTCCATCGTTACCAGCTTAATTTGTTAATCTGCATGAGGCATCGCTCCTACAAGGTCTCGCTTTCCATGCGAGATCGAAATGCATGTATTCAAGTTCCGGCAATCAGATACCGATGTCATCTATGAACGACGCTTTATTTATGTTTCTCGATTAAGCACAGGAATATAGTGAAAACGAGAAAGGAGTTTCTTCAGGATGATCGTACAGACACAGAAATATGGTAGCACTATTGCCTCAACATGCATTAAAAGCAATGCAAAGAGCAGTAACCAGCCTTCTCTAAAGCAACCAAAACGCTATTCGAGGTTTCACCTTTTCCAGCATGGAGTTTTGATTCTCCTGGCGGCATTCCTGCTTTTCGGCTCAGTGATTATCACCAATAACCGACCCGCCGCGCATGCGGCCAATCCTGGCCCCGGCAACGGCTGTAACTGGTACCATGTCAATCGAGGTGATACACTTGGCCGCATCGCCTGGCGCTACCATACAAACATCTGGACGCTGGCACGAGTCAATAATATCTGGAACGTCAATCTGATCTACGTGGGGCAGAACATCTGCATCCCGTATCGCTTACATGGCGGGGGCGGTTCAACATCCAGCGGCCTTCTTCCCAACGGGGTCGTGCGCTGGTACGACTACAACGCGCTTGAATGGTCGTCGCGCTCGCAGGTTACGGCCATGCTGCGCCGCGCCGCCGCCAACTATCACCTGCCCGCCAACCTGCTGCTGGCGATTGCCTGGCAAGAGAGCGGCTGGTACCAACATGTGATTGCCCGCGACGGCGGCATCGGCGTGATGCAGCTTATGCCCGCTACCGCACAATCAATCAATATCAGTTCCGGTATACGCCGCGACCCCTACCACCTGTGGGACAACATCAATCTCGGCGCAACCTACCTGAGCTATCTCTGGTACAATTTTCACGGCAACATCGTCAAAGTCATCAGTGGCTACAACGAGGGCGGCTGGGCAGTCATCCATCGCGGCATCTTCAACTGGCGCTACGTCAACAGCGTGTTGTACCTGATGCGCGTGTACAGGTAAAATTTGGGATCAGCTTCAGGAGGAGCTGGAGCTGGTAAAGCCCATCTAACAGAAGCAATTATTTCAAAACCGGTGGATGATCTGGCAAGTCCTCTGCTCTTTCAACTCCTCACGACAGGTGGCCGCATTGATACTGCCACATTTGAGTTCAAAAACGAGTTACAAGAGGCTTGAGATGAAGCCTTGTCAGCCCTGCTCACGGCAATATGTTGCCGTGAGCAGGGCTGACAAGGCTTCATCTCAAGCCTCGTGATGCTGACTATATTGGCACCATGTCAGTCTTCAGCAACGGGGATACGCTCTCTATCCTCCGAGGAGAAATCGTAGGCATCAGAGTCTCTGTCCAATTCAGCGGAGTACGGCCCGGCAAGCGCAATTGCGTATTCGGGATAGGCTGCTGCTCCGTGCTCGTGCAGGTCCAGTCCTTCAAGCTCGCCAGCCTTCGAGACACGCAATACGCCGAGGTATTTGAGAGCAAACATCATCAGCAGAGAGACCGTCAGTGTCGCCGCCACTGTTGAGAACGAGCCAAGCGCTTGCAGGCCAAGCTGGGTCAGGCCACCACCATAAAAGAGGCCAGTAACCACATTGCTTGTGCTTGGACCCGTTGGGCTGGGCGCGCCATAGGCCCCGGTGGCAAACAAGCCCAGCGAGAGCGTTCCCCAGATACCAGCGACCAGGTGGACAGGCACCGCGCCAATCGGGTCATCGATGCGCAGGTATTCCAGGGCGTCCAGGCCCCAGACCACCACGATGGCCGCGACGACGCCGATGAAGAAAGCTCCTATCGGATCAACCCAGTAACACGGACAGGTGATGGCTACCAATCCGCCCAGGAAGCCGTTGACCGTCAAGCCAAGATCCCACTTTTTGGAACGGATGTGAGAGATGAACAACGCCGCCAGACCTGCCGAGCAGGCCGCGAGCGTGGTATTGAACGATACACGACCGATACCAACGGTGTCCAGCGCGGAGAGCGTGCTGCCCGGATTGAAGCCGTACCAGCCGAACCACAGGATCAGACCACCAACAGCACCAATAACCAGATCGTGGGCAGGCGGTGGGCCACCACCATCGCGTTTGAAGATGCGCCCCAGGCGGGGGCCAAGCGCGATGGCACCAGCCAGCGAGATGGCACCACCAATGCTATGCACAACGGTTGAGCCGGCAAAATCGTGGAAATTCAGCGCCGCCAGCCAGCCATCCGGCCCCCATGTCCAGTGTCCAATGATAGGGTAGATGAAACCTGTCACCCCGATACTATAGAGAATGTCGCCCCAGAAGCCGCAGCGACCGATCATGGCACCCGATGTAATGGTCGACGCCGTATCGGCAAAGGCAAACTGGAACACCCAGAAGGCCAGTAGCGGAATACCCGTCGTCAGGTAGGTGGCATTCAAACCCATCAAGAAGAAGCCGTGCGTGCCGATGAAGGGCATACCCGGCTCAAACATGAAGGCGAAGCCCCAGGCCCAGAATAGGACGCCACAGATGCAGGTGTCCGCAATGCCCTCGACGAGGATATTGACTGACTCGCGTGAACGGGCAAATCCAGCCTCAAGCATGACAAATCCAACCTGCATACAAAAGACGAGGAAGGCCGCAACCAGCGTCCAGACAGTGTTTACAGCGTTGATCGTTGGTAGATCAGCCACTGCGCTATGGGTCGCTGCATGAACGATATTGGGAAGCACAACCCACATGGCGGTGATAACCAGGGCAAAGCCGAGCAGTTTTCCACCCATGAAGTAGGCCACGTTCCGCCGGATGAGCGGATCGCGCATATTGGTGCGTATACGTGTCCCGGCGATACGAAGGAGATTGAGCATAAGGCAAAAGGTCCTTTCTGTGCAAAATGAACCAACGGCAGATATCTCCGCTTCCGTACCCCAGCGTAACGGTGCGCCTCATTGATACCGTATAGACTGAAATGGATGACATGTTGTCTGTAAAACCTTACGACAGGAGGGCAGTCAAGAATAGCACAATCTTTACTCTGGCTCTTCTTTTCTTATGAAAACTTCTATCCTCAGATGAAGTTTCAGGGAATGAGAGCGGTACGTACCGGGTAGAGAATGCGCGAAAGCAATGCATGTTGCCAGCGAGGCATTGGGGCATCAGCGTTGATGTGACTGTTCCTGCGTTTTTCCTGACAATGATAGTATAGTGCCTGCAAAATCTTTTACGATAGAGGCAATCTATCACAAATTGCCACCAGGAATTTGTGCAATAGTGACAAATATCGCTGCTTTCCCAGGCAATTTTGAAAGTCTACGCAATATTATCAGGGGTTTTCTTGATATTCCGAGTGGTTTTATCAAGCGTTTTTGGAGTGAGAATACTTCTTCTGTTTATTTTGTACAATATGCTTCTAAACAGCCCATATTTCATACGGGATCAAAGCCGGGTCGCGGTGACGTGCTGGTAGCTTTCTGGATGCTGGCGCAGGTAGTCAGCGAAGGTTTGGGGAGCGTGACCGGTGAGCGCCTGGACGGTGTGGCTAACGACGGACATCTCCCCGGTAGCAATGGCGAGGTAGGTACTGACCCAGGCGTCAAGATTCCACTCCGTAGGATTGTATTTCATGCGCGACGCTCTAGCCTCCTCGATGGTTTCGGAGGTGGCAGAAGAAGCTGGGGAGACGTCTGGCGAGCGCATGGTGGCCGAGACGCGCCACCTGATCGGACGCGAGGCCTGGCTCGCGGGCATACAGCAAATGGTGCGGGGCTTTCCAGCGAAGAAGCTGCTCATCCTGCAAGGTCCCGTTGGCATCGGCAAATCCAGCGAACTGACCCGGCTGGCGCAAGCCTTCCAGAGCAGCGAACCAACCCAACATCGCGTGATCTGGCTGCCCTTGCCAACAGGAGAGTGGAGCAGCAACGGCCCCGAGGCGGCCTTCGATGTGCTGCTGGCGACACTGCTCAGCAAGTGCAGCCTTGCCCCCTTGCCCGCCGAGGCTCCGCGAGAGCGGCTTATCGCCGCTCTGCTCACGCATCTGGAGCAGGACACCTGGCCAACGGTGATCCTGCTCGATAACGCCGGGTGCCTGCTGGAAGAGGGCGGGAGCCTGGCCGCGTGCTGGGAAGGGTTTCTGACGCAGTTCGTGCGCAGTCGCCACGAGGCCAGCCTGCTGCTGGCGACCAAAGAGTGGCACGGCTGGCCAGGACGCGAAACCATCTTTGTGGCCGAAACCTTCGTGCCGCCGCTCACGCAGCAGGAGAGTGTGCGTCTTTTGCAGCGCCTGGGCCTGCAAGAGGTTCCCGTTGAGAATCTGGAGGCGGTCAGCACCCGCGTGTCCGGCATTCCCTTGCTGCTGGAATGGACGGCGAAACTGGTGGCCGATCCCTTGCTGCTGGACCGCTGGGAAAGCTTCCACGAGCAGGAAAGCCTGCTGGCTCCCTCCTACGCGCAGGAGCAGCTGGCACGCCGATTGCAGCATGTGATCGAGGATCCCTCCCTGCTTGGGGAGCATCTGGCCAACAAACTCACGCCCCTGTTGCTGCGCATCATCAACAGGCACCTCTCCCAGGAAGCGCGTCTGGTGCTGCAGCGGCTCTCTCTCTGGTACCCATCCCGCTGGGCAAACCCGCCCTGCAAATCCTCTGTCCCCGTCCCCGCCTGCTCAAAGAACTGCGTGACGCCTCCCTGCTGGCCGCCTACACGAACCGCGTCCAGGTGCTACCGATGGTGGCCGAAACCGTGCGCCAGCAACTCACCCCACAGCAACGTCAGCAGCGAGAAGAGACCGTGATCCAGGCATACACCGGCTGGTTGGATGATGGGAATATGAGTGATAGTGAGGCTGGAAGCATCGTCACAGAACTTACCGTGTTACTTCTAACCCATCATTGCTTTTTGGAAGCAGCCCAGCTACTCATCCGTTGTGGTTGGCTCAGCTTCAAGCTAGGGTATGGTCCTCGCCTCGCCTCCCTTGCTCAGAAGATGCTCCGTTGCGTTGACTGGCATCAAACCATAGAAGATGAGTGCGCTGGTCTCGTACTCGTACAAATCCTCTTTCCGTTTCTCGGTAAACCTGTTGAAACGAGGAAATACATAAACTATCAGCGTATTCATGATGGCTTTCTTGCAGGGGAAATCGTCCTTCAGGATGCGACAGAAGGCTATGTAATGCATTTACTTCTCTTGGATGTAATGGACGATGTACGATTTGAAGATGCGCAGGCTATTTTGGATATCTACCGATCTCGCCTGGAGTCTAGGAGGGGAACGCGTCTTGTCCCACATAGCTCACTGCTTCAGAAACAAGCGTTGCTTCTGGGAAGATGGTGTGAGTATGTTGAAGAGCAAGGAGATGCACAAAAGGCACGAGTACTGCGCGAGCAGGCGATCGCCCTCTACAGGCAACGGGTTACATTGCTCTCCTCACAGAAAGGAAGGTCTCCTCTTAAGAGAGGTCTTCGTAACAGAGGCTTAGCCAGTTGCTTATCCTATCTTGGCTATCATCTTGCCAGAATTGGTCAGTATGAGGAGGCACTTCAGGTGATCGAACGTGCCATCGATTTGCAAGAGCGGGGGTACGCATATGTTGGCGTCCTCGCCGCGTCTTATAGCGACAAATCGCAGATTCTTATAGAACTTGGTCGTTTTCAAGAGGCAATGTTGTTCGATGAGAAAGCCTTTGCCGAGATACAACGCTGCGTCAATGCTGGAGACGG
>DASTKE010000783.1:0-6926 GCA_035716105.1 Ktedonobacteraceae bacterium
CCCCCGCGACAGTATGAGAGAAAGCCAGGTTTACTGGTAGGCCGGGCCACCCATCGTATCGTTTGCCAGGGAGGCGCGCCGGGGAATGGGGTGGCTAGGGTGACTAGGATGGCCGCGGGATGGAGCCGGATCATCATTCTCGTCCTCGCCCTCATCTTCATAGAGCGGGTCTAGACCCTCATCATCCACGTTTTCCTGGCTCACCGGCTCGGACAGGCTTTCCAGCCCCTTTTCAATGCTGAGAATCCAGCGGTCGACCTCGGTCTCGACGCCCATCAGGTGTTCGCGCAGGTTACGCAGGGTTTCCGTGACGTATCCATCGGCATCGATTTTGAGTTGTTCGCTGTGCTGCTCGGCCTGGCGCACAAGCTCGCGTACCTGCTCCTCCGCCTGCTGCCGCATCTCTTGCGAGCGCTTTTCCGCCGCTCGCAGCAGGTTTTCGCGGCTCATAGCTTTGTCCGCCTCCTCGCGTGCCTTTGCCAGCAGCGCGGAAGCCTCGGCCTGCGCCTGCGCCATAATGCGCTCTTTCTCTTGAATGATGCGCCGCGCCTGCTTGACCTCATCGGGGATGGATGTTCGCATCTGATCAACGATGTTGAGAATATCCCCCTCCTTTAAGACGACCTGGTTCAGCAGGGGCATTCTGCGGCTGCTGGCGATAAGGTTCTCCAATCGATCCACAAGATAGAGAATATCCATGCTGTTCCTCCGTCTTCGATTCGATGAGGTCGCTCAAGTCGGTACCGGGAGCGCGAAATAATCGACTGCACTCTGACCGCACCCTGTATGAGCGGCGTTTTGCGCTACATGCGTTTGCCTCAATTCATGCTATGCTGTTGTTATCTTGTCCCCTGGCCCAGTTTCTTTTGCAGTGCTCGCGCCACAGCAATGGGAAGCATATCGCTGACATTGCCCCCCAGGCGTGCCACTTCTTTGAGCAGCGATGAACTGACAAAGAGATTGTCCAGATTGGTCAGCAGGCAGACCGTATCGATCTCCGGTGCCAGCTTGCGGTTCATCAGTCCCTGCTGGAACTCAGACTCGAAATCGTTGGGGGCGCGCAATCCCTTGATAATGGCCTGTCCGCCCACCGAACGCACGTAATCGACCAGCAGTATGGTAAACTTGTCCACGCGCACATTGGTCAGTTCTTCGCTGGCGATGACCTCCTGCCACAAAGCTACACGCTCATCGAGCGTAAAAAGCAGGTTTTTCTCAGGAAACGCATAGACGCCGACGATCAACGTATCAAAGAGGCGCGCCGCCCGTCGAGCGATGTCCAGATGACCATTGGTTAAAGGGTCGAAACTCCCAGGATAGACGGCAATGCGTCCGTGGTTCTCCTCGTTACTCACGCACAGGCCCTTTCGCTACAGGGTACAAGACAACATATGCCCAGGCAGAGGCGGCATCGACTCAACCGGTTCCACACAGCACAGCTACGCTTGCCAGCCTGTTACCCGGAGAACTGAAGCTATACTTTTCCCATTAAACCATATCAGCCAGCATTCGGCAATAGGACGTTTGCCCGGTTGGTGGGTAGTTTGAGAAATTGAGAGTGCAGGAAGAGTAGTTGAGTGGTGGGTGTAAAGGACGGAGGCAAGAAGACCCTTCCGTTCCCCTCGTCTCCGATTCCCAAATGTCCATCTGCTAATACGAAACCGGGGACGCAAGACAACGCCGAGCTGCAAGGTGAGCGAGTATTCAACTTTTTCTTTCATTCGAGAAATGAATTACTTGCGACCCTCAGACGGGATGCTAAGCCTCTTCAGACTATGAAACTGCTTCGTGCGTCTATTTCTCATTCAATTGCAAATCCGCCCTCTTCGGTTTCTCCCGCGGCATTTTGTCGGCGTGCTTCTTTAGCAAGCCGACGAAGGGCGTGTTGGACATGGGGCTTTTTGACAATCTCGTCCCATTCCTGCTCATCAATTTCGTCTAAGATGCGCTCGGCGATAGCATTTTGTGCTGCATCGGGCAACTGTTGCAAGCGTTCAATCGCCTGTTGTAAACGTTCGGTCATAATTTCCTCTAACATGTTCTCGGTGATGTATATGCTTGTGGTTTTCATCCCAGTTTTGTAAGCAAAACTTTTTAGTCCCTGCGCTTGTAGTGTAGCATGACGGGCCGCGAAACGCAATGTTTTTGAAGACTTCAGGGTTTTCATTGCTACTTTTACACTATCACCAGTTTTCTGCTACTCGTGCTCTTCAAATGCGCTTGTGATTGTGCTCTTTGCCTCTGTATCGTCCTGGACATGAAACAGGTTGATGAGCAACCGCTGTAAAGCTTCTGGATCATCAATATACTCAATCTGTGTTTTTAGCAAGGAAACCAGAGCAGGGAAACGCAACTCCACGTAAGAGGTGAGCGTCTGCCGCTGGTACTCTAGCTCTCTCTGTCGTTCCTCGTCACGACCCTGTTGAAGCCCTTGTTGCATACCTTGCTGGAGGCCCTGTTGTAAGCCCTGCTGGAGTCCTTGTTGCATACCTTGTTGTATACCTTGTTGTATACCTTGCTGAAGCCCTTTTTCGAGTCCTTTTTCCAGACCTTTTTCTGTGGCCTTCTGAAACATTTCCTGGTAGGCCCAGGATTCTTCAAGAATGTCGTGCAGCATCTCAAACCTCCTCTGTAGCCATTGGCGATCTTCTAACCGTGTAAAAACAAGCGCTGCGAATGCATAGACCAGTGGAAACAAATCTTCTCTGTGAACTGCTTGCAGGTCGGTAATCACTTCTTCGACAACCGCTTGCTGTGCTCCATTTTTCGTCAAAGGTGCCAAGGGCAGTAAGCCTTCCAATCCTGGCTGCTTGAGTGCCTCTGCTGAGAGTTCCCACAGGTAGATATTCTTGAAAAAGAATATGTGCGATACCCCGCCATCGGACAACTTTCTCTGGTAGGGTGGCTGGACAATGCTGTGATCCTTGACCAGATAGATCACAAATGAACAGACAGGTAGCTTGTAGAGAATGTCGGTAAGCGCGTTGTACTTCCAGGCGCGTCTGCCCATATCCTCGTCGTGCCTCCGCTGAAACTCGATATGCAAGATGGTTTCCTGATCTTGCCATAATATATTATACAGTATATCAGCTTGAATTTCCTGGCTATGCACCTGTAACTCTCTGGGTACTTCTCCGAGAAAGACCGCGCCCGGTAAGACGAATGAAACCATATGCTGAGGATTTGTTTTCGCCAGCAACTTCATCAAATGATCCCAGACTTTCGCCATACTACGATACACTCCTGAAATGAAATTCCGTCTGTAGTGTAGCATAACGGTAATGAACTGTCTAGAGTCTCTTGTGAAGCGGAACCAATCAAATAGCCGTTCTATGAAGCTAGTCTTGTATGAAGAGGTAATTAGTGTCCGATAAAGTTCTGCCAGAACGTGTGCATTCTTTCACGCAGGGGGGCATGTTCGGGTTTGCGCAGGTAGGGGTCGCCGGTCCAGAGCTTGTCGGCGAGGGTGCGCGTGAGGTCGATGAGTGGGGTGTCGCTGAGGTCGGCTACGCGCAGTTCGGGAACGCCGCTCTGGCGCACGCCGAAGAACTCGCCGGGGCCGCGCAGGCGCAGATCTTGCTCGGCAAGGCGGAAGCCATCATCTGTCGCCTGGAAGATCTCCAGGCGTTCTTGAGCGGTCTGGCTGGCGTCGGCGCTGAGCACGTAGCAGTAGGATTGGTGCTGACCGCGCCCGACGCGCCCGCGAAACTGGTGCAGTTGCGAGAGGCCGAAGCGGTCGGCATCCTCGATAATCATCACGCTGGCGTTGGGTACGTCGATACCGACCTCGATGACGGAGGTGGCGACCAGGACATCCAGTTCGTGGTCGCGGAAATGGCGCATAGTCGCATCTTTCTCGGCGGGCTTCATGGCACCATGAACGAGGCCGAGGCGTAGATTGGGGAAGACCTCGCGGCTGAGGCGTTCGTACTCGCTGGTGGCGGCTTTAGCGGCCAGCGTTTCGGACTCTTCGATCAAGGGGCAGATGATGAACGCTTGCCGTCCCTCCGCGACCTGGTGGGCGATCAATGTGTATGCCTCGTTGCGGCGCGCACCGCTGCGCCAGCGCGTGATGATCTTCTGGCGACCGGGGGGCAACTGGTCGATGGCCGAGACATCCAGATCACCGTAGAGCGTGAGGGCCAGCGTGCGCGGAATGGGCGTGGCTGTCATAACCAGCATGTGCGGATGATGACCCTTCTGACGTAGAATATCGCGCTGCTCCACGCCGAAGCGGTGCTGCTCATCGATGATGACGAGGCCAAGCCGCTCGAAGTTGACATCTTCTTGAATCAAGGCGTGTGTGCCGATGGCGACCATCGCCTGCCCGTTTTCGAGTGCGGCGCGCCCCATGCCGCGTTCCTTCGCTCGCAGACTGCCGGTCAGCAGCACAGTGCGGATGCCGAAGGGGGCCAGCATGTCGCTGATGCTGCGAGCATGCTGCTCCGCCAGTATTTCGGTTGGAGCCATGATCGCGCTCTGGAAGCCGTTGAGCGCGGCCAGGAAGAGAGCGGAGGCCGCGACCGCCGTTTTGCCGGAGCCGACATCGCCCTGCAAGAGGCGGCACATGGGCCGGTCCTTCGCCAGATCACCGCACATCTCCTGAATGACGCGCCTCTGTGCCTCTGTGAAGCGGAAAGGCAACGCGGCCTCGAACGGCTCGTCGGCGGCAACGGTTCCCCAGAGCGTCGCGCCTATCGGCGGCGTGCTCTTCGTCGACTCGTCTGCTTTGTGTTCTTCCGCGCCAGCCTCTATCATGGTTTCGCTGTCCATTGGTGGCGGATCGATGAAGATGGTGTTGAGGTCGACTTTGAAGGGATGGCCGGGGGTTGGGGTGTATTGCCAGCGACTGCGGCGTTCCTGCATTCCAAGCTGGATGAGAAAGAGTTCGTCGAAGGCGAGGCGGCGGCGGGCGGAGAGCAGCGCCTGCTCGCTTTCGGGATAGTGAATCTGCGAGATGGCTTCTGGCAGCGGCATCAGTTTGCCGCCCATGCGGATCGAGGCCGGGAGATGCTCGGGATACATGTTGGCGTAGCGATCAACGACCCACTTGGTGAAGCGGCGCAGGGTTTTGGCGTGCAGTCCCTCCGTCAGGGGATAAATGGGGACGAGACGGCCTGTGTTCAGCAGGTCGCCTTTGTCAGGCAGTTCGTGGCTGCGCACCGAAAAATCGATCTTGTTGCCGAAACGCTGCTTCACTCCTGTCACGACGAGGTAGGAGCCCTGCGCGGACTTGAGCTGCTTTTGCAGGTAGGGCTGGTTGAACCAGGAGACGCGCACCCGGCCCGTATCGTCGGAGATGGTGGCAACTGTGCGCGTGCGTCCGCCGCTGGTGCGGTGCGTCTCCACCTCCCAGATCATGCCCATCGTCGTCACGACCTCGTCAAAGGGCAGGTTGGCAATCTTTTCGAGCTTGCTATAGTCGCGATGCTCGCGAGGGAAATACAACAGCAGGTCGCGCACCGTGCGCACATCGAGATGGCGCAACTTCGCCGCCACCGTCGGCCCAACGCCGGGAACGGAGGTCACGTCGGCATTCAGGATGGCGAGGGTGGTATGGCCCGTCGACATGCCAGCATCAAGACGAATGGGTGGCGGAGCCTTAGCTGGCACCGGCTTTTTCGTCTCTTTCTCACCCATCTTTTGCTCTGATGGCTTACTGGCTACTCTACCTTCTGGAATAGCCTGTGTTGCCTGTGTCCGGCTCCTTTCTCCGACATGCGCTCCCTGCTCTGTATGCTTTGTCCGGGCAACCGGCGTGACTGCTGGCTCTGATGGTGCTGCTGGAATACCGGGTGCCTGTTTGCCGTTGCTCCTGTCTGCATGAGTTGAAAGAACGGGTTTGGAAGGCGTCGTTGTTCCAGACGGAGTAATGGTTGTCTTTGCGGTGGCCGACCCATCGGCTTGTCCCTTGCCATTACTCAATTCATTGAGGATGGCGAGCGCGCCACGCAGGCTGGCGGCGCGCTGCATGGGGTCTTGCTGGCGATAGCCTTCCAGGTATTCGGTGAAGCGGTGAATGGAGTGGATTTCCATGCCCGCACTCCGGCACACGGCGCTGATCTCGTCGGCCCAGTGAACGGCGAACGATTCTAAGCCGCCCGGACGAACCGCACGATCCTGATGGTTCGTGCGCTGTTCAAACTGGAGCACTTTACGCGCTCGCTCGACATATGAAGTGATTGAACTATCCAGTGTATTTGACATAATGTGTGATGTATATTCTACCATTGAACATCGTCTTTTTGTTCGCTCTCCTACTATAGAGGGTAGGGTAAGAGGTGTCAAGCGGCTATCTGAAAAAGATACGAGAGTTTCTTTTTCCCAATCGCGTTCGTGTCACCTTATGCATACAGAAAGTGGCAATTTGAATACTGGAATAGATTGGATTGATGTGAAAGGAGCAGCGTTTTCATGGCTGAGCGAAAGGTAGTAGTTGGCGTGTTCCAGGAACGTGCGCAGGCGCGGAAGGCCGTGGCTGATCTTGAGAGCGCGGGCTTTACGGAAAAGCAGGTCGGGTTTGCCATACGCAACCCTGATGGGGCAGGTGAGCCGAAGTTGAACGTGCCGGAGGTGAAGGGGGAGAAGCCGACGGAGAGTACCCCGCTGAAAACGACGATTGGAGGCGGTGTGGTTGGCGGTATTCTTGGTGCGCTCACGGCGTTGTTGATTCCCGGCATTGGCCCAGTGCTGGCCGGTGGCATCCTGGCGGGCGCTCTTGGTGGCGCGCTCGTGGGAGCCGGGGTCAGCGATATGGTGGGGACATTGATGGATATGGGTGTCACACAGAATCAGGCGCAGTATTACCAGCAAGAGTTCAAAGAGGGCCGAGCGCTGGTGGTGGTCAATACAACTGATCGCCAGCAGGAGGCCGAGGATATACTGAACCGCGACGGAGCGATACAGCAGAAGACTCGCACCCCTAT
>DASTKE010000784.1:0-4237 GCA_035716105.1 Ktedonobacteraceae bacterium
GATGCCCGACTACCTGATCCTGGACGCGGGCGAGCACAAGGCGTCGCCCCTACAGACGCTCATGCCATTGGAAACAAGAGCACAAGGCGTCGCCCCTACACTCGCGCCATTGGGAACAAGAGTACTTTAGTACCAGAAAAAGCGTGCGCAAGCGTGGTTTGTATGGATTTGTAGTAACCTTGTCTTGACTGGACAGTTGGGGATATCATTACCGGTCTTCGACGGGGCAGGGGTACGAGGGGACGGGCTTCGATGGCGTTACATCAACGGAGAAAGTGAACCTTTCATGCCTGGGAACAGACAAGTCTTTAGCGCTGCAATGAACGCGGCAGATCGCTATCGATGGGACAGTCAGTGGGAGGAGGCGGCACGAGAATACCAGCGGGCGCTGGCGGAGTTCCCAGACGATGCAATGGCGCGCGGTGGGCTAGGGTTTTGCTACATGCAAACCCGGCAGTGGCCGGAGGCGCTGAACGAATATGAATATACGATCAAGCGTGACCCTGGCAATGTCATTGCATTAAGCAAAACTGCCGAACTTTACGGCATTCTTAATAGACGTGAAGATGCATATAAAGCGTATCTCCATCTCGCTGATCTCTATTCGCAGGCGGGTCAGGGAGCGCGAGCGGAGGCGGCATGGCAAAAGGCGGTGCAACTCTCTCCGAGCGACCCTGAGCCTCATGAGCGGCTCGCGGCATATTATGCAGGGAAAAAAGATGTGCCGATGATGCTGCAAGAGCGATTGGCGGCGGCGCAAGGTTATCTAGCGCGCCAGGATATCGCGGCGGCACGGGCGCAATGCGAAGAAATCTTGCGCGTAGATGGACAACATAAACAGGCGCAGCATATCCTCTCCCAGATTACGGGAGGGAAAAAACCATCAGGCTCGCTTCCACAGGACGCGGGTGCATCGTTTTTAACAACGGGTTCGGCGGCAAGCTCAGGCTCGCAATCAGGCCCCTTAGCATACACAGACAGCCCTACGGTCGACAAGGCCGCCATGGGCAACATAAGCGGAGGTAATACTGGCATCATGGGAAACATGGGTAGCGCGGGAAATTTCGGTGGGGCAAATGGGCAATCCCCTGCTATGGCAGGCGGCATGGCCCCATCCCCTCACGGGCGAATCACTGCCAGCCAGGTCACTGGCGTTTTGCGGCAAGCACAAACATTTCAAACCCAGGGGCGTTTTACTGATGCTATCGACCTCTGCGAGCAGATTTTGCAGAGCGGTTTTGATCGACCAGATGCCCGCTATTTCTTAGGTTGGCTCTATCAAGAGCAACAGCGCTGGGACGAGGCCATCCAGCAATTCCAGATGTTGCTCAACGATCCTGACTACGCGCTTTCCTGTTTCTACGCGCTCGGTCAGTGTTACCGGGCGAAAGGTGATTTGCGTTCCGCGACGATGCACTTTGATGAGGCAGTGGATCGCGTCAACCTGGACGCGCTGACGATGGAGGAGTCTGATCAACTGGTGCAGCTCTGCCAGGAAGCGGCGGAGGCCCATCGCCAGTTGGGCGAGCAGGAACAGGCGCTGACGGTTTATAGCGCCCTGCTCGGCTTCTTACGCAGTCGTGGCTGGAGTGACAAAGTGGCTCAGGTGGAGTTTATGCTGCAACAGATGCAGAACACGCCTGCCCCGGCCCGCCCGGTGACTCCGCAGCCGCAACAGCAGCCCATGACGGCACCACCTATGCCAACCATTCCCGATGCCGCGACGATGGCCTTCAATATGGGCGCGATGCAGAATGCGAATGTGCCGCCGCCTGCCTCTACGCAGTTGCCGCCGCCCGCGACCGGCATGGCTCCAACTACAAACGGCTCGGTTGGCGAACTGCCGGACTGGTTGACGGGCATTCTCAGCGATGCCGATAAAACGCAGCTCGCCAATAATAAGCCTGCTGCCTCTGTTCCCCCTGCCCGGCCAGCGCCACCAGCACCTGTGCAGCCCGACGCGATGCTGTCGCCGGTGGTCGACCAGCCAACGAGGGAACAGCCACTGCCCGGCCCGGCTATCGCCGCGGCAGAGACTTCGATCATGAATCCGGTGCCTGCGCCGCCAGCCCCGGCAGCACCTTCCTGGTTAACGGAGGACGCGAAACCCGGCAATGCGACGCGCATTATCCCGCCTGAGCCTGCAACGCCCGAACCGGTTCGGTCCGCGCCAGCCCCCGCTCAGGAAGCTGCACCTCCCGCGTCCGCGCCAGCCCCGGCAGAGCTTTCACCTGTGAAGCAGGTATCCGCGCCTCTTCCGGTCGAGCAATTCAGCCCGGTTTTGCAAAATCCGGTACCGCCGACTCCGGAATCAGCAGCGAAGAGCACGAAGAGTTCCGCCGAAGATCTGCTCAGTCAGATGGCTGGCGCGAACAACAAAGACGAGGTGCTGAAGCAGGTGGCCGAGGCGGTGGTGACGAGCACGGCCAGCCTGCCGGATGATGTCCGCTTGCAGGTCGTGCGCTCCATGCGCGATATTCAGAATTTTATCAATCATGGCCTGCTGACTCCGGCCATTGAGGAGTGCTTGCGCGTGATCGATATTGCCCCGCAATACCTGGATGTTCACCAGGTGCTGTGTGAAATCTACGTGCGACAGGGCAAGGTGGAACAGGCCATCACGAAATATGCCATTCTGGTCGATACCTATGTTGTCAACGGGCGGATCGATGATGCCATCGCCACCTACCGGCGTATCCTGCAACTGGAACCCAACAACCTGACCTATCGTATGCGCCTGATTAACCTGCTGGCGACGCAGGGCAACAAGGAAGACCTGCTGCGCGAGCGCACGCTGGCGGCGGAGTCCTACCTGCGCCTGGGCTACATGGACCGCGCCCTGACCGAGCTTGAGCAGGCGCTGCAAGAAAGCCCGACCAGCGTTCCCACGCGCCTGAACTACGCGCTGGCTTTGCAGAAACTGGGCCGTGTCCAGCAGGCGGTGGCCGAGTACCAGCGCGTACTGCAAGTCGACCCGCGCAACATCACGGCCCTGGTACGCTGGCATATCGCCATGATTACCACGCTTGGCTCCGCTCGCGCCACCACCCTGGAAGGGCTTTCGCGTATTCGCTGGCAACTGCGTGGCGAGGGGCAGCGCAACTTCGAGATGGTCGTGCGTGAGTACAATTCGGCGTCGGAAATCTATCCCAACAACGCGGATGTGCAGTTCGCGCTTGGGCAGTTGTACCAGCAAACCGGCTCCTATGATAGAGCCATCGATGCTTACATGCTGGCGATGCGCGATAGCTCGGCTGAAGTGCTGGCCCGTGTCAGCGCGGCCCACTGCTTGCTGGCGCAGGGCAAGCCGGAAGCGGCCATCCAGCAGTTGGAGCAGGCGCTGCAGCAGGTGCGTACATCAAAGGGGTCGGTCGAGCCAACCGCGTGGGCCGCTCGTCCGCGAGAAGAGGGCGAGGAGCACCAGGCACCAGAAGTGGAAATCTCGATGCTGCTGGCGAAAGCCTACGGGCGCACCGGGCGGCAGGAGCAGATGGAAACCATTTTGCGCCAGGTCAAGCAGTCCACCACCTATCAGGACGAGGTCTCCTCGGCCATCGCGGAAATCTCCGCCCGGCAGGGGGATATGGACGGCGCGCTGGATGAGTTCATCGAACTGGTGGCTCAGTACCGCAGCAAGCGACAAGGCGACAACGCTCTCTCTGTGCTGAAGGAGATGGTCAAACTGGCCCCGCAGGATCCTCGCGCCCATCGCGAACTGGCCGATATCTACGTCAGTCGCGGCTTGCTGGACGAGGCCATCGCGGAACTACGCCTGCTGGCCGATATCTCCCTGCGTCACAATCGGATGGTCGAGGCTGGAGCGGCGATCCAGCAGATCGGCAACATTTACGCCGAGACCGGGGATATGGAAGAGGCGCTCTCCAACATGCGGCGCGCCTACGAACTGACACCCGACTCGATGGAACTGCTGCGCGAGATGGTTGGCTACTGTGTGCAGCTTGGCCGCACGGAAGAGGCCGGGCAGTACCAGGCGATCATCGCCCACCACTACTTTGACACGCAGCAGGTCAAGGAGTCGGTTGCCGCGCTGCAACAGTTGATCGCCATCGACCGCAACAATCTGGAAGCCTACGACCTGCTCGGTCAGACCTACCAGTCCGTCGGCGAGTACGAGCAGGCCAGCCGCGTCTACCGCAACCTCGCCAAGCTCAATCCCGACAGCCCCATCGCCCGCGAGCGCCTCAGCACCCTGCAAGAACTGCGAGCGACGAATTAA
>DASTKE010000785.1:0-2461 GCA_035716105.1 Ktedonobacteraceae bacterium
AGAGACGATGCATCGGCTTGTGAAGCCTCTGTATAGTAGGGCCATCCCCTTGCGGGTGGCCTGCTGTGTCCTTCAAACTAGCTCGTGTTCGCTCTCCAGGAACTGTAGCAGGGCAATCTCTTCGGGATGGAGACCGGCAAACTCTTGCTGTTGACCTCGCTCCTCCTGCTGCCCATATGTCTTAAGCAGCGTATCGTTCATGTAAGCATCAAGCACGGCGGGGTGGACGTAGCACTTGCGGCAGATGGTGGGTGTGTTGCCCAGGTGCAAGGCGGCTTCTTTGATGGCTTCTGTAATATTCTTCTTCGCCTGCGTCTGCGTCTCGGCCTCACCCAGGTCTTTTAGTGACTCCACAACGATGACGGTACCTGCCCAGGTACGAAAATCTTTGGCGGTGAAATCCTCTTTTGTGACCTGGCGCAGGTATTCGTTGACGTTGGATGACTCGACGCTGCGAACTTCATCGTGCTCGTCCAGGTATTCAAACAGTTCGTGGCCGGGAAGGTCCTGCAAGCGCCGCACGATGCGAGCCAGCTTCTTATCCTTCAGCACGTAGGTATGTTCCTTCCCGCTTTTGCCACGAAAATGCAGGCGAATATTTGAGCCAGTGACATTCACGTGCCGATCGAGCAGCGTCGTCAGGCCATAGGATTGATTCTCTCTCGCGTATTCCTCGTTGCCAACACGAATAGCGGTGATATCCAGGAAGCGAACGATGGTTGCCAGCACCTTCTCTCGCGGCAAACCCGGTAAGCCCAGGTCGGCATCGACGTGCTGGCGAATAATGGGCAGGGCCGCGCCAAAGATCAGCATCTTATCATACTTGGTCTCGTCACGCACTTTGCGCCATTGTGGATGATAGCGGTATTGCTTGCGCCCCTTCGCGTCACGCCCGGTAGCCTGGATATGCCCGCAAGGTTTCGGACTAATCCATACATCCGTCCAGGCCGGGGGAATAGCCAGCGAACGAATCCGCTTCAAGGTGGTCTCGTCGTGAATGGGCTTGCCATCAACGCCGATATAGCTGAAATGTTTGCCGGCTCGTTTGCGCCGGATGCCCGGCATTTTATCGCTCACATAACGCAGGCCAGCCGCTTTCGCCGCCTCTACCGGATCGGTGACGAGATCAAGCAATAGCTCACCTGCCTCTGATTGATTCTGGGGTAATGGATGCACTGCCACAAGTCCACTCCTATCCTACTTATTAAAGAAAGTCTGATCTATATTCTGTTACGTACAATCATCCCTTTAAGAAGACAGGAGTCTCCAGGCTCGCCTCATGCCAGAAAGGCGAGCGTGATGGGTGCGCCGATGAGGAAAATTGTCAGGAGCCGATCGTACCAGGCTTCTCCCAGCCAGTTAAAATTGATATGAGCGCTATAGCCAAAATTCAACACAGTCAGCAATGCCAGCACGCCGCCAATCATAAACGCGCTCACGTAGGTCAAGCCAAGCGACTCAAACGAATTTTTTACGCTTCGTATGCCTCTCCCTAGCAGGTACCCCATGAGCGACATCAACCCCACTGGAAGAAGCAGGAGGAGAAAATTACGTCCAATATCCCCTACACTGGCGCTGGCAGCAGGTAATCCGGGAAATACAATAGCTCCAATGTAGGAAAAAACTATGAGAAAGACCAGGACGATCGCGGCATTTACAAGTAGCCGAATCATATCAACGCTCCTTAAAGGGATGAGCAAGCATTCCTCGCCTAATCAAATCGTATTCTAGACCTCATTATAACCGATAGTGCGAGGGAAGGGAGAGCAATTTTTCCATTTCTTCACTATAGGACACGGTTATGGCAGGGATTTGTATACAAGACTTTTTCGCATTGGCGCTCTCAAGCCGCCTGAGAGGGGAAAAGATACCAGTATGGGCTGATGTTCGTCTCTTCCTTGTAGGTATTATTCGGGATGGGTGCAGTTCAATGTTTTACTGGAAGGATATGGGCATGGCGCTTATCCGTAGGGGTACTTCGTAAGCGAGACCTTGATGGTCGCCCCTGCCAGGCGCGCAGTAACTGGCACACTGATCGCATTAGACTGCCGATGCACTACGCTGTCGGCGCGGGCGACCACCAGGGTCTCGCTTACGAAGTACCCCTACGGATATTTGCCCATCTGGCCTTTAAGTAAGGCCGTTATTACTCATATCTTAGCTGGCTAACGTGACCGTTCCAGTATCCCCATCGACGGTGATACGCTGGCCGCTGCTCAGGCGCTCGGTTGCCACTCCGGTGCCGAGAACGGCGGGAATGTGATACTCGCGGGCCACGATGGAGCCGTGGCTGAGCGGGCCACCCACATCGGTCACAACCCCCGAGGCAAGGGCGAAGAGCGGCGTCCAGGCCGGTGTCGTGATCCTGGCAACCAGAATATCGCCGGGGCGCATCTGATCAAATTCTTCGGGGCCGTGGATGACACGCGCCGGGCCGGTAACACTTCCGGGGCTAGCCGCG
>DASTKE010000786.1:0-9133 GCA_035716105.1 Ktedonobacteraceae bacterium
AAGCCATGTTGTTGGCACCGTCACGTACAAAGTACCGCAAGCAGCATCGCGGTCGCATGAAAGGGACTGCCCATCGCGGCAACACGTTGTCCTTCGGCGAATATGGGTTGCAGGCTCTGGAACCTGTCTGGTTGGAGGCGCGGCAGATCGAGGCCGCACGTATTGCGCTCACACGCTTTATGAAGCGCGGTGGTAAAGTCTGGATTCGCGTCTTTCCTGACAAGCCCGTCACCGGCAAACCTGCCGAGACGCGCATGGGCAGCGGCAAGGGCGCGGTCGATCACTGGGTAGCAGTCGTCAAACCGGGACGCATCATCTTTGAGATCAGCGGCGTAAGCGAAGAGGTCGCCAAAGAAGCTGTGCGCCTGGCAGGTCATAAACTGCCGGTTGCCACCCGCTTTATTACGAAAGGGGAGGCGGAGAGTGTCGAAGCTTAATGAACGCCGCAAGCAGATCGCCGAAATGTCTATCGGTGAGGCGCAGCGCGACATCAAGGATCTGCGCGTGAAGCTGTTCAACCTCCGCTTGCAGCAGCAGCGCGGCGAGGTGAAGAACAACCGCGTCTTTGCGCAGACGCGCAAGGATATTGCGCGCTTGCTGCACCATGTATCCGAGTTGGAGGCTGAGAGATGACCCAGCAGAGTGTAAATTCCACCCTCGCTCACGCCAGAGGAGGTCGCCACCAGCAGAAGGTCGGGCGCGTGGTGAGCAATAAAATGGATAAGACGATTGTTGTCGTCGTCGAACGACTGAAGAAACATCGTATCTATAAGCGCACCTACAAGGTAACAAAGCGCTTCCACGTGCATGATGAAGGCAATGTCGCCCAGGTTGGCGATATGGTACGCATCGAAGAGAGCCGCCCGATAAGCAAGACGAAGCACTGGCAACTCATTGAGATTGTGAAGCCTGGCAGCGGCATTGTGCCGGTGGAAGAATTGTTGGCCGAGGTTGACCCGGACCTGACCTCGCGGTCTGAAGAGACGGCGGAAGAGGAATAGGGAAAGAGAGAAAACCGACATGATTCAACCACAAACGCGCTTGAAAGTCGCCGATAACACAGGCGCAAAAGAGATTATGTGTATTCGTGTGATGAGTGGCTCCAGCAAACGCTACGCGGGGGTCGGGGACATCATCAAGGCTTCGGTGAAGCAGGCCGCACCCAACGGACAGGTGAAGAAGGGTGAGGTCGTCAACGCCGTTGTCGTGCGCGTGGCAAAAGAGTATGCGCGCCCCGATGGTTCGCACATTCGCTTTGATGAGAACGCCGCCGTGATTATCGCGGCTGGTAACAATCCACGCGGCACACGTATCTTTGGCCCGGTAGCCCGCGAACTGCGCGAGCGAAACTTTATGAAGATCATTTCGCTTGCGCCCGAGGTTTTGTAGGGTCGGGGCAAGTATATCAGGAGGCCCTGAAGAGGAAAACATATGGCAGTACGAGAGAAAGAGAAAAAGCCTCTCCACCTCGCCAAGATGAATATTAAGAAGGGCGACACGGTCGTCATCATCGCTGGCAAGGATCGGGGAAAGCAAGGTGTGGTTTCGCGGGCCATACCCCAGGATAACAAAGTTATCGTTGAGGGTCTGAATCTGGTGAAGAAGCATGTGCGCCCGCGCAACCAGTCGACGCAGGGCGGTATCATCGAGAAGGCGATGCCGCTGCACGTGTCCAACACGATGCTCATCTGCACCGAGTGCGGGCAACCCACTCGCGTCGCGCATGATCGTCGCCCGATGGGCGCGGACCAGAAACTGCGTCCGGTGCGAGTTTGCAAGAAGTGTTCCAAGATCATTGAAGATCGGACGAGGAGTAGTTAAACATTATGGCATCAAGGTTGAAAGAAAAATATCAACAAGAGGTTGTGCCAGCTCTGAAAAAGGAGTTTAACTACGGCAACCCTATGCAAGTCCCAACCGTCAATAAGGTCGTCGTGAATATTGGCCTGGGCGAAGTCATTCAGAACCCGAAGGCTCTGGATGCAGCGCTTGGCGATCTGGCGGCTATTACAGGCCAGCGCCCGGTGATTACCCGCGCTAAGCGTTCCGTCGCCGCCTTTAAGCTGCGTGAAGGTATGCAGATTGGCTGCATGGTCACGCTGCGCGGTGAGCGCATGTACCAGTTCCTTGACAAGCTGTTGAACGTGGCCCTGCCCCGCCTGCGCGACTTCCAGGGAGTCTCTCCCGAAGCGTTCGATGGACGCGGCAACTACACGCTGGGTTTGCGCGAGCAACTGGTCTTCCCCGAAATCGACTATGATAAGGTTGACAAGGTGCGCGGCATGGAAGTCAGTATCGTAACGACGGCTCGTACAGACGAAGAGGGACAGCGGCTGCTCAAGTTGATGGGCATGCCCTTTAAGAAATAACGCTGGAGGGCGAAGGCAAAAATGGCAAAAACCTCAATGATTGTGAAGTCGGAGCGCAAGCCGAAATTCAAGGTGCAGCAGCACAATCGCTGCAAGATATGCGGGCGACCACGCGGCTACATCCGCAAGTTCGGCCTCTGCCGCATCTGTTTCCGCGAGCGTGCGCTGCGTGGTGAGCTGCCCGGCGTTACCAAGTCGAGCTGGTAATCGAGAACGCGAAGTTGGAGCAGGACGAAAAGATGAGCGTGTGCCAGGGCGCAATCACCGGCAGGCGTTGACATTTTCGCTCCGTAGGATGGAGGAAGTAATTCCATGAACATGACTGATCCCATTGCCGATATGCTGACACGCATACGCAATGCGGCCACAGCACGGCACACTCGCGTACTGATCCCGGCGTCGAAAATGAAGCTGGCAATTGCGCGTGTGCTCAAAGAAGAAGGCTATATCAAGGATATCGAAATCCTGAAGGATAACCCACAGGGTACCCTGCGGTTGACCCTGCGCTACGATGACAAGAAGCCGGTCATCACACAGTTGAAGCGCGTGAGCAAGCCGGGACTGCGTGTCTACACAAAACAGGCGAATATCCCGCGTGTCCGTGGAGGACTGGGAACCGCTATTCTTTCGACACCAAAGGGTCTGATGACGGGTTCGCGTGCCTATCGTGAGGGTCTGGGTGGCGAAGTCGTTTGCTACGTCTGGTAGAGAGGAGGTCAGTACATATGTCTCGTATTGGACGTACACCGATTACGGTGCCGCCGAAGGTGCAGGTAAGTTGGAACGAGGATAACTTCGTGACGGTCAAAGGTCCGAAGGGAGAACTCTCGTACCAGGTCTCCCCTGAGCTGACGCTGGAACTGGAAAATGGCGTCGTAACCGTTTCCCGGCCATCGGACAGCAAGCCGCACAAGGCGATCCACGGTCTCTATCGCTCGCTGATCAACAACATGGTTGTCGGTGTGACGAATGGGTATAAAAAAGATCTGGAAATTCATGGCGTCGGCTATCGTGCCGCGAAGATGGGCAATAACCTGGTGATCCAGGTGGGCTACTCCCACCCGGTCGAGGTGCAGCCACCCGACGGTATCACATTGAACGTCGAGGGCGTCGACGCGGCCACCAAAGCCACGAGGATCAGCGTCAGCGGCATCGATAAGCAGTTGGTGGGGGCAGTCGCGGCTGACATTCGCCGTATCCGCAAGCCGGAACCCTACAAAGGCAAAGGTATCCGCTACGCGGGCGAGGCCATCCGCCGCAAGGCCGGTAAAGCCGGTAAAGTCGGTGGCAAGAAGAAATAAACGCAACGTTCCTGGAATAAGGTGTGTATTGCCCTTATCGAAGGGAAGATGTACAATAGACGCCTGAACACGATGGGCAGGGAATGAGAGACGTAGTGCCGACCACGTCTCTCGAAAATGCCCGGCAGAATGAAAAAGATAGAGTTCTTTTGAGAGGAACGAAAGGAGCAACACGAAACGGTTTTTCGAGATATCCATGTCTGCATCGTTTCGCGTTGAGGCTTGAGCAATGATTAAGCAATTTCATGCAAATAAGGCACGGCTGCGGCGGCACCAGCGAATTCGACGCCATATGGAAGGCACGGAGGCGCGCCCACGCTTGAATATCTTCCGCAGTGGACAGCATATCTACGCGCAGGTGATCGATGACAGCACAGGTGTAACACTGGTCGCGGCCTCATCTCTGGATGAGACGCTGCGCGATTTCAAACCTGCCGCTCCGAACGCGGGGCAGGAAAAAGCGAAAGAGGGCGGTCAGCCTGAAGCGGGTATCGTCGTGGAAGCAGTAGAACTGGCTGCCGAAACCGTACCAGCTAGCGGCAAAGGGAAGGGCGCGAAGACCGAGAAAGCCGCGAAGGCTCCGAAGGGCGGACAGCCGCAGAAAGGGGCCGCAGCCAGAGGTGGCAGACCGGGGACGCAGACCAAAACCGTCTTGCCGCAGGCGCAAAAGGGCGAGAAAAAGACGCCAGTAGAGGCGCTCGCACTCATTGCCGGCAACCGGAAAGTCGCGGTTGCGCGGGAAGTGGGAAAACTGCTGGCCCAGCGCGCAAAAGAGAAGGGCGTCGGCCGGGTTGTTTTTGATCGTGGAGGCTACGCCTATCATGGGCGCGTGGCGGCGCTTGCAGAAGGCGCTCGTGAAGTCGGCCTGGAATTCTAGGGTCGCGAGGAGTAACATGCCAAGAATAGATGCTTCAAAATTGAATCTGGAAGAGACGGTGGTCCAGGTCAGCCGCGTTTCCAAAGTGGTCAAAGGCGGTCGCCGCTTTAGCATTCGTGCGCTCGTCGTCGTGGGCGATCATAACGGCTACGTCGGCTTTGGTTTTGGCAAGGCGGGCGAGTACACAGAAGCTATCCGTAAGGGTGTAGAGGAGGCCAAGAAACACCTGCTTCATGTCCCCCTGTCGGGTACAACCGTCCCCTTCATGGTCAAGACGCGCTTTGGGGCTTCGGAAGTGATGCTCAAACCTGCTGCCCCTGGTACGGGTGTGATCGCGGGTGGTGCGGTGCGTGCCGTGCTGGAAGCGGTGGGTATTCGTGATATCTTGACCAAATCGCTTGGGAGCACCAACGCGGCGAATACCGTGCAAGCGTGCGTGCAGGCGCTGCAAGAACTGCGCTCGCCAGAAGAAGAGGCCGCACGCCGTGGCAAGACGGTTCCCGAACTGATTGGCCGCAGGCGGGCAGAGCAACTCGCTATCGCCACGGAAGTCGCGGCTCAGCAGGCCGCTGCTGCTCGTGCGGCGCGTGAAGAGGAAGCCCGCGAGCGCGAAAGCCGCCCGGCACGCCGGGGTGGAGAGCGCGGCGACCGTCGCGGTGGCGGGGATCGTCGCGGTGGTGGTGGAGACCGCCGTCGCTAAGTCCGGCAGCCACCGGTAGGAGAGAAAGAATCATGTCAAAATTACGTGTCAAATGGGTGAAAAGCGCCATTGGCCGTCCAAAAGACCAGAAGGCCACCATCCACGCGCTGAAATTACGCAAGCTCCAGCAGACGGTTGAGCACGAGGACAACCCCGCCATTCGCGGGATGATCCGCAAAGTGAGCCACCTGGTAGAGGTAGAGGAGATAGTGCAGTGAGACTCTCTGATTTGCGGCCAGCTCCTGGCTCGCATAAGGCAGAACGGCGCGTTGGCCGTGGTCACGGCTCCGGTCGTGGCAAGACGGCTGGGCGCGGCACCAAAGGCCAGAAGGCACGCAGCGGCGGCCATGTCCATCGCGCTTTTAACGGTGGTCAGACCCGCCTGTCGAAACGCCTGCCGTTCGTTCGTGGTCTGGGCAACAGCAATACGCCCTTCCGCAAAGACTACGCCATCATTAATGTCGCTGATCTCGAGCAGTTCGAGCCGGACAGCCATGTTACACCGGAGATGATGTTCAAGGCCGATCTGATGACGGCGGCTCAGTCTCGTGGCCTTGTGAAGGTGCTCGGCAACGGGGAAGTGGATCGGGTATTGACCGTCCAGGCTCACAAGTTTTCGGAAAGCGCTCGCGCTAAGATTGAGGCGGCTGGCGGAACCGTCGAAATCATTCCGACCAAAGTCTACGAAAAGACGAAGCGACGAAAAGACGAAAACAAAAAGGTTGCAGGACAACAGAGCGGGGGTACCGGGGCGTAAAGCCCTGGTATCCTCCTCTTGCATGTTGTTCCGACGCCCTTTAAAAGGAGGTCCCCATGTGGGAACGACTGCGTAGTGTCTGGACTGTTCCCGATCTACGCAACAAGATTCTCTTCACCCTGGCAATGTTGCTGCTCTTCCGCGTGCTGGCCAGCATCACGGTTCCGCTCACACACGCGGAACAGTTGAAGCTGTCACAGTTGTTTAACGGCAGTTCCAGCAACAATAACCTGGGGCAATTGCTTGGCTTGCTGGATGTCTTCTCCGGTGGGTCGTTGCAGACCTTCTCGGTAGTTGCCATGGGGGTCTATCCATATATCACGGCCACCATTGTGATGCAACTGCTGGCACCAATCATTCCGGCATTGCAAAACATGCAGATGGAAGGCGAGTCCGGGCGACTGCGCTTTAGTCAGATCACCCGCATCATCGCGGTTCCCCTGGCCTTCTTGCAGGCGTTGGGCAATGCAGCGATCTTTGTGCGCGTGGGCGTGCTCGACTCCACCACGTTCAACCTCTTTGGCCCTAACTGGTTGGAGACTCTCTCTATCCTGCTGTCGCTGACCGCTGGAACGATGATTCTGGTCTGGATCGGTGAACTGATCACCGAGAATGGTATCGGCAACGGTATCTCGTTGATCATCTTTGCTGGTATCGTCAGCCGCTTGCCCGGCTTTGTGCAGCAGGGGTTCCTGGCGACTTCGTCGAGCAACGGCAGCGGTGGTGGTGTGGTCAGTATCGCCGTGTTCCTGATTATCGGTCTGCTGACCCTGCTCGGTATTGTCTACATCTACCAGGGACAGCGGCGCGTGCCGGTGCAGTATCCGACCAAGCGTATGGTCGGACGCGGTTTGCTAGTGGGTTCGGCGCAGACAACCTACATTCCGATTCAGGTTAACAGCGCGGGTATGATTCCGCTCATCTTCGCGCAGTCGATGCTGATCTTCCCGGCGGTGCTCTCGCAGTACCTGGTGGGCAGCAATGTCACGTGGCTGAGTGCTATCTCGCAGTGGGTTGGCACCTATGTCGTCAACACGTCGCTATGGTATTACTGGGCGATCTACTTTATTCTGGTGGTTGCCTTCACGTACTTTTATGCCTACGTGGTCTGGCAGCAGCAGAATATCCCAGAGAACCTGCAAAAGCAGGGGGCGTTTATCCCCGGCTATCGCCCAGGCGAGCCAACCAGCAGGTATCTCTATGCCATTCTGAACCGTATCACGCTCGGTGGAGCGCTTTTCCTGGGCATCGTGGCTATTCTGCCCTACGTGTCTCGCGTGGGTGGCAACCAGTTGCTCAGCAGCGCCGCTTTGCTGATTGTTGTCGGCGTCGTTCTCGACACCGTGCGGCAGCTAGAGTCTCAAATGGTTATGCGTAACTATTCGGGATTCTTATCGTAGGCATAGGCCGGACCCGATCATGAATTGTTCATCAATACTACGGATAGAACGAAACCCGTAGGGCCTCGATAAATCACGGCCCTACGGTGATCTGGCACTTGTAGGATATGATAAACGTTCGGAATTGGTCCGGCGAATGGACATTCTGGTTGTTGTCCATCATTGCACTTGACAAACAAAACAGGTCGCCGTCGCCTGGATGCGATGCGCTGTCGCATCCATTCAGCTTCCATCGGAGGAGAATACGTGAATATCATCCTGATCGGCGCTCAGGGGTCGGGGAAGGGGACGCAGGCAGAGCTGCTTTCTGAAACGTTCGGAATCCCTCACATTGCCAGTGGGGACTTATTCCGTAAGGTGGCAGCCGAGCAGTCAGAACTCGGCCTAAAGGTCAAATCCTACCTGGATCGCGGGGCGTTAGTTCCAGACGATCTGACGGTGGTGATGATCCTGAAACGGCTCGAAGAGCCGGCTTGTAAGAACGGCGTGGTATTGGATGGGTTTCCGCGCACGGTTTCCCAGGCAGAGGCTCTGGATAAAGGTATGCGAAGTGTCGGTCGGCAAGTTGATGTCGCCGCCTATCTGGAGGTTCCTCGCGAGGAACTGCTGTACCGCCTATCCGGCAGGTTCATCTGCGAGGCCAACCAGCACGTGTACAACATTCGTACCAATCCGCCGAAAGTGCCGGGTAGGTGCGATATCGATGGAAGCAAATTGTACCAGCGCCCCGACGATGTTGGGGAGGCGGTGCAGCGACGGCTCGGCATCTTTTTCAGCGAGACCATTCTCTTGCTCGATTATTACCGCAACCAGCAGAAACTGGTAGAGGTCAATGGCAATCAGGACATCGAGCAGGTGCGGCAGGCGCTGGTGGAAAAGATTCGCGAGCATCTGAACATGAAATAAACGGATACAAGCAATGGCACCCATCATCAAATCAAAAGAGGAACAGGCAAAAATTCGTGAGACCGGGCATATCGTCGCGGAAATCCTTGCCGAACTGCGCAGTGCCGTTCGACCCGGCATTACCACCGCCGAAATCGATGCCCTGGCATCCGAGGAGCTGCAGCGCTACGGGGCAAAATCAAGCTCTTTGGGCTATCACGGTTATCCAGCGTCGCTTTGTACGTCTGTAAATGATGAAATCGTACACGGCATTCCGGGTTCTCGTGTGCTTAAGGAGGGCGATGTCGTTACTATCGACTTCGCCGCGAGCTATCAGGGCTGGCACGCGGATTCGGCCATTACCGTTCCGGTGGGCCAGGTTTCGCCCGAAGTGCAGCGCCTGCTCAAGGTAACAGAGGATGCCCTTTATCGTGGTATCGCGGCGGCTCGTGCGGGCAATCGCCTGCACGACATCAGCCGGGCGGTGCAGCAGTACGTGGAGGGCGCGGGTTTCTCGATTGTGCGCCAGTATGGTGGGCATGGCGTAGGCCGTAGTATGCACGAGGATCCCCAGGTGCTCAACTATATTGAGCGCGGTCAACCTGACATGCGACTGAAGCCCGGTATGGTGATCGCCATTGAGCCGATGGTCAACATGGGGGCCAAAGAAACGCAAGTCCTCGATGACGACTGGACGGTCGTCACCGTTGACGAGAGCTACTCCGCGCACTTTGAGCACACAGTAGCGATCACCAACGGCGACGCCGAAATCTTAACCTTAACATAAGGGTGAATTCGATGGGAAGTTGTAGGGGCGATGCCTTGTGCTCGCCCGTGAAGGCCC
>DASTKE010000787.1:0-3971 GCA_035716105.1 Ktedonobacteraceae bacterium
ACGTAGATGCGGTGCGCGTCCACACAGTAGTTTTGTTCCAGATAGTGCAGCAGGTCACGGGTCAACTGCACGTCATCGGCAGCGCCCGTCGGGCCATACGCGCCGACGCCTGCATTCCACGTCGGTGGCTTATCCTCCCCCAATGGATAGACAACGATGAATCCGGCCTTATCCGCCTCTGTATCCATGTTGGTATACTGTTCCTGCCGTGTATCCGACATACTGTACCCGGCATAATTGATCACAACTGCCTGTGGCTGTTTCCCATACGAGGGCGCGAGGTGAAGAATAAAGCTGCGTTTCAAGCCGCTGGACGTGATTGTGCTGTTGCTTGTCCCTGGCGTATGTTGTGGAGTGGTGCAACTGCTGGCTGGACTCTTGCTCCCCGGCAAAACAAACGCCGGCGAACCATTGCCGTGTCCAGCTATCAATCCGCTCCGATTCTGGTACGCATAGAGGCCAACGCTGAGAAAGATTCCAAGCGCGAGTACCAGGCAGCCAGCGCCCAGCAGGCGGCGCAAACGTGGTGGGCGTTGTCGGCCATTTTCCGGGTCATACATACATCTACTTTATGCTCTCCTATACTGTTCTGAACATCGTCGAGTATAGCATGATGCGTGATGTATCGCAAGGTGACAGGATGGGCTACGATGACGTATCAATGAATGCATTCATTTGTTTGCTCAGGATGAAGATGAAGCAAAGCCACCCGCAAGGGGCAATACCTGCTTTTTGCAAACAAATGAACCACTCCCCTCATCAGCTGGCAAGATGCAAAAATGCGGCGTCTATGGTAGACTAGGGCGGTGCTGGCAGATATGTTTGATATTCAACTGATTGAGCAGGTGGTAGCGCCTATCTTCCCTCGTTCCTCTCCTATTACGGTGGAGCGAGTCGAGGAAGGTATTTCTACTCATGTCTACAAAATCCGTTGTGCCGGAGAGATTTTCTACCTGCGCATCTTGCCCGAAGAGGACGCCAGTTTCGCGCCAGAAGTGTATGTACACCAGCTTTTGCGAGACAGGCAGGTAAAAGTGCCTGAAGTGCTCCATTTCGAGCACCGTAGCGAAGCGCTTCAGCGATCAATTCTGGTGACAACCGAGATCAAAGGGACATCTCTCAGTAAGCACCTTTTAGCGCATGAATTACGAGCGGTGCTCCTTGAGGCGGGTAAAGACCTCGCCATTATCAACAGCATGCCTGTCAAGCAGTTTGGCTGGATACAAAGAGATAGACCAGCCGTATTGCACCTTGAGGCGCAGCTTCCTACATATAGAGCCTTTGTCTATGAATATCTGGAAAGCGATCTTGCCATTTTATTGGAGGTGCAGGTGCTCGCAAGAAGCGAAATCGTTGCTATCCGTCAGATCATCGAAGACGTTGACACGGAGTTCGATAGTGGACAGTCATACCTGGCGCATGGTGACTTCGATGTCACACATATCTATCACTATCAGGGTCGCTACACGGGCATCATCGACTTTGGTGAGATCAGAGGCGCAAATGCCCTGTACGACCTGGGCCACTTCAGAATGCACGATGGAGAAACGCTTCCTATCCCTGTGCTTTCCTATCTGATTGAGGGCTATAAAGAGGTTGCTACTCTGCCTGCTGATTATGAGCTAAAAATCTATCTATCGAGTTTGCTTATAGCCATCAGAGCGCTTGCCCGATCAGTGCAAAAGGGGCGAGATATCCGAAATCATCAAGGATTGTTGTCGATACGACGAGATTTACAGGCAATAATGCTCATGAAATAAAAAATTTGGGAGGGAATTTCACTGTTCTATGCAGCATATTCATACAGACGTTTTCACCGTCGATCCGCTTCATCCTGACGCGGCCATTATTGAGCGGGCGGCGTCTTTGTTGCGCCAGGGGGAAGTGGTCGTTTTTCCGACCGAGACGGTCTATGGCCTGGGAGCCGATGCCTTTCAACCTGCCGCACTCGAACGCATCTTTGCCGCCAAAGGACGCCCGTATAGCGACCCCTTGATTGTGCATATCGTGGATGAGGAGAGCTTGAGCCTGCTCACACCCGCTATTCCACTTGAGGCGAAGCTGCTGGCAGAGGCGTTCTGGCCAGGCCCTCTGACGATGATCCTCCCACGAGGCCCACGCGTTCCCGACCTTGTAACATCGGGCTTTCCAACAGTGGCTGTGCGAATGCCGCGCCATCCTGTCGCGCAGGCGCTCATTCGCGCTACTGGCTCGCCCATTGCTGCACCGAGCGCCAATCGTTTCATGCATGTCAGTCCCACCACCGCTCAGCACGCGCTCGGCGACCTGGAGGGCCGCGTGCCGCTTATTCTGGATGGTGGGCCAAGCGAGGTGGGCGTGGAATCCACCGTGCTTGACCTCTGCTCACCTGTGCCGACTATCTTGCGGCCAGGCGGCGTCAGTCTGGAAGCGCTACGTACCGTCCTGCCCAATGTGCAACCCCCACAAAAGAGGCAAGCTGAGAATCAGGAAGCGCCTGTTGAAGTGCAAACACAGGCGCAGCGTTCGCCGGGGCAAATGCTCATCCATTACGCACCTGCCGTGCCGCTGCTACTCTTCGATGGCTCAGAGGCGACCATGCGTGCTGCCATGCTGGCCGAGGCGCGGCGGAGACAGGCGCGTGGCGAGCGCGTGGGCGTGCTGATCGCCGATGAAGACGTTCCAGCGTTTCAGGGGAGCGGCGTACGCACTCATTCTCTTGGTAGTGCAGCCGCACCTGAACAGATCGCGGCATCCCTCTTTGCATGTATGCGCTCGCTCGAAGCGGCAGGCGTTCAGGTGATCCTCTGTCGCAGCTTTGACGAGCGCGGCCTGGGTCTCGCCATTCGCGATCGCCTGCTAAAAGCCGCCGGTGGGAAGATATGGGGGTAGGAGATGAATTGTGAAGGGTGGGTGTGGTGGAACCTTTCATCACACCCACCCTTCACAATTCATCTCCTACATGTTAGACTTTGCATGAGAAGATGTTGTAGCAACATAATCCTGGTTTGGTTTCATCGACGAAGGCAGGAAGCTGTATGGACTCTTCCTCGTTTCTGTCCTGCACTACGTGTGGGGCGCTCAATATTGCTGGCTCCGTCTCATGTTTGCGTTGTCAGCACCCTTTGCTGCTTGAGGCGTATGCTGGTTCTGGTATGCTTTTCCAGAATCGATACTCGATCATCAGCAAGATCGGCGTCGGGGGTTTTGGTGCGGTCTACAAGGCCAGCGATACACGGCAAGATGATTCCCTGGTAGCTATCAAGGAAGCTTGCTTGCGCGAACTCACCGCGCAACAGGCAATGGAGGTGGCCGATGTCTTTCAGCGTGAAGCCGACTTGCTCTCCGAATTGACGCATCCCAGTCTGCCTCGCATGTACGAACAGATTCGCGAGCCTGAACGGTTGTATCTCGTCATGGATTTTCTCGCGGGTGAGACGCTTGAGGACTACCAGCTTAAGTCGCCGGACAGGCGTCTTGTGCTCAGCGAGGTCTTCGATATAGGCTTGCAGCTCTGCGATGTCCTTGAGTACCTGCATATGCACCAGCCGCCCATCATTTTTCGCGACCTGAAACCAACCAATATCATGCGGACACCGGAAGGGAAACTCTATGTTATCGACTTCGGCATCGCTCGTTTCTTCAAGCCGGGACGCCCCAGAGATACCATCGCGCTTGGCTCGCCCGGTTACGCGGCCCCGGAGCAATATGGCCGCGCTCAGACCACTCCCCGTGCCGATATCTACAGCCTGGGCGCGATCCTGCACCAGTTGCTCACTGGCAAGGACCCTTCGGAGTCTCCATTTCGTTTTGCGCCTTTACGCAGAGCCAGTACCCACAGTCCAGGTTCCCTGAACAGCAGTATGGTTGAGACCATGATGGACTCCCTCGCGATCCTGATCGACAGTATGGTGGAGTTGGAGCAGAACAAGAGACCGGTGAGTATTGCCTTTGTCAAGCAGGAATTGCACCTGCTTGCGAAGATGTGGGCT
>DASTKE010000788.1:0-2806 GCA_035716105.1 Ktedonobacteraceae bacterium
CACCATTGCCCTGCGCATCATCCATGCAGAATGTTCATCATCCCAGGTAGACGTTGGTGAATTGCAGGATGCCGGTGGGCAACAGGGTAAAACCCTTGATGTTGCTCGTCGTCGCCTGGATATTCACGCCGTGATTGATAAACACGTAGGACGCATCCTGCAAGATTTGCTTCTGCGCCTGCTGGTAGTCTGTGGTGCGCTGCGCCTGGTCGCTGGTCGTGCGAGCCGCCTCAAGCAGGGCATCTACCTGCGGGTTGGAATACTGCATACTGTTATTGCCGCCACCCGTATGGAACCAGGAGTAGATATTGCCATCGGGATCGGGACGCCCGCTCCATCCAAGCAGCGCGGCCTGGAAGTTAAACGACTCCGTGTCGCTGAGCAGCGTGGCAAAGGTCTCCTGCTTGATATTGACGGTAATGCCTGCCGGTTGCAGTTCGGACTGGATGAACTGCGCCTCCTGCGTATTGAGCGGGGAACCACTGGCAATCAGCAGGGTGAAACTGATCCCTTTGGGACTGCCACCGGCAGCCAGCGCGGCCTTCGCATTATTGACGTTGTAGGTATAAGGCGCAAAGCCGGAGTCATAGGCCCAACTTGTGGGCGGTATTGGCCCTTGCGATACCACACCGATACCTTTCAGGACGCTGGTGAGGATCTCCTGCCGGTTCACCCCCCATTCAACGGCCTGCCGATTATGCACGTTGGTGAACGGCGCGGACTTCGTGTTGAGCATGATGCCAAAGAAGCTAAGCGCCGGAGCCTGTTTATAGACCAGGCTGGCGTTGGATTTCGCCGAAGGAACATCGTTCGGGCTGAGCACCTCGGCCACGTTGATGGTGCTCGTCTCAAGATTGGAGAACATCACGCTCTCGTTCGTGATTGGGCGATAGCGGATGGATTGCAAGTAGGGCAGCGCGTTGCCCTGGCTGTCCTTCATCCAGTAGTGGGGATTGCGCTTGACGGTGAGATGGTCGCCCTTGACCCACTCGCTGAATACAAACGGCCCACTGCCCGCGTTGGTCGGCGCGTTGCCGAGATTCGCGTCGCCGATCTTCTGCACAGCCGTGGGTGAAAGCATCATACCGGAACGGTCGGTCAGCGTAGCCAGCAGGGGAGAGAACGCCTTTTTCAGGTTGAATTCCACGTGCGAGGCATCGATGGCCTGCACCGATTGCACGTTGGATATCTCGCTAAAGCGAGGAGATGAGGGCGTGTGTAAGATGCGATTGATGTTGAAGACCACAGCATCCGCGTTGAAGGGCGTACCATCCTGGAATTTGACATCGGTGCGCAACGTGAAGTCCAGAACCGTCGGCGATTTGTAGTCCCACGAGGTCGCCAGGTCCGGCACAATCTGGTTTTGCGCGTTGAGAGCCACCAGGGTGTCATAGATATTCAGCATCACCTGGCGGTCGACGAAGGCCGATGACTTGAGCGGGTCGAGCGTCACCACGTCCGAATCCAGGCCAACGCTGATGTTGCCCGTGTACTTTGATGACGAACTTGTCGACGGAGTACTGCCGCCGCACGCGACCAGGACAAAGACAAGACTGATGGACATCACTACAAGAGCGAAATACGAGGAACGCGAACGATGGTCTCCTACAATGGGCTTCATAAGGCCGTGCATCATGGTCAAATCCTCCATTGGCTCATATTACAGGATATGGACACCGCTGGCACCGTTACACAGCGGAGTTAGTTGGCACCATGATTCGCATGTGAAGGATGAGCTTGTTTGGAATACCGAACAATTCGTTCATAACAACCATACAATGTCCAGAGAGGTTTTGTCAAGGTAAAGGATAATTGAAGAGAGACAAAGGCGGTACGTGGCCCACGTACCGCCTTTGTCTCTCTTCAATTATTCAACTATTTCTTTGCGGTGGCTTGCAGAACCTGCTGGAGGAAACGCGGTTCCGGCAGTGCGCCGACGAATTCCACACTGTCATTGACGACGGTTTTGGGGACGCTCTGTACGTGGTAGCGCTGGGAAAGGTCGACGAATTCGGATGCCTCAACCACATCCGCCGTGATATGCTCGCTCTCGACCGCCATCTGGACAGCCATACTGGCTGCGCGAGGGCAGTAGGGTCAGGTAGGGGTAACGAAGACCTGTACCTGCAAGTCCTGATCGACCTTGCTCAACGCCTCTTTCGTCTTCTCGCTCAGGTGCGTCTGCCCTGTCGAGACATCGACGATGGACTGGATCAGCGTCGAGAACTCGTAGCCAGCCGGAATGCCGAAGAAACGCACCTTGCCTTTCGCCTGCCCCTGCATGGTATAGGCAGGAATGCGCTCAATGCCCATCTTCTGCGCTTCCTGCTCGTCGCTCACGAAGTCCTTCACCGTCAGATGCAGCTTGTCCGAAAGCGAAGTGACCTCTTCCAACAGTTCGCGAGTCTCCTTGCAGTAGCCGCACTCGTGCCTTCCCGGCACCACCAGCGGCGACTCCCGCTGCGTGAAGTAGGTAATCGTCACATCACCCGTCAAACTCTGCGCAAACATTTCCCGTATTTTCTCTTGATCCTCTGCCTCGATCATCGCCATAACGGTAATCCCTTCTTTCCAACAACAAAAAGGTTGCTACAGTTATCATCCCTCCGTTGTATTATATCTTCTCTGGGAAGAAAAGGGTTCATTTCCACCCCTGGACACCCGATCCAAAAAGCGCTATAGTGCAATACAGTTCACCTTACATTTCAGGAGCTTACGTACTCTATGTTACACGTCAACCAACAATCATCAATCTTCACTATAGAGGATGCTGAACGCATCGCCTTTGAGTTGTACAGTCTGCGCG
>DASTKE010000789.1:0-2108 GCA_035716105.1 Ktedonobacteraceae bacterium
CTGTTCGCAGATGTGCTCGCGCCCCTTGCTCTTGACGAGCAAAGTGCGCCTCAAATTGACAGGAACTGGAAAAGTGTGCGTCTTTGTGGGAACGCTTCCAGTTGCTGTTCTGCTTTCCACTCTTCAATTGTTAAGGTCCCCCGAGCAAGGCTTGCTTGCTCTTCATCGCCTTCTAAAGACAGAAATAGAAGCCAGTGGCCGAAATCCCTTTTGAGAACATACAGCCCTGGTTTTCAAGTTTTCCAGGAGTTTAGCCTACTAGAAGTGGCTCTTCTGTCTCTCTCGTGACGACTCTGGTATTATGCCACAGGTCTTTCATCCTGTCAAGGGTTTTTTCGTGAGATTTTTATAAATTTATAAAATCTCATTTTTGTGATTTTCGCTTCTCCCCTGTCTGAATGAACTTTCACGTTGGGCTACCACAAATGATAGCGCTTTGTGACCTCGCTCACAAGTAATACGTATGTCGCTCGTTATAATAACAGTGTAGCCATTTGGTTTATTTTACGCCGGTACGTTTCTTTACAGAGAGACCCGGAAACACATTTTATGCGAAGCAAAGGAGAACAAGTTATGCCTGGTATACGCAACGTCATTTCAACGTTAACTGAGAATGGTGAAGAGGTTATGGGGCCGGAGATTTTGCTCTGGCACTATCCCGACCAGAACATCATGAACGGCTCCCTGCTGACCGTCGAAAGCAACCACTTCTGCGTGCTCAAGTCCCGTGGTGCGATCCTCAACGTCTATGAAACGGGCCAGTATCCCGTTCAGACGCCCGACCGCCCACTCTTCGGTTCCATGCAGCAGGCGTTTTATGGTGGTCAAAGTCCCTGGCAATACGAAGCGCTCTACATCAACCGCGCCAAGCTGGTGCTCAAGACGAGCGGCATGGCGCTCTCGCGAGAGATGGCCGAAATGGTCTACAGCGTGGATTACTACATCCATGTCGAGACCCGCGAGAACGCGGTCCGTCTCGTGCAGCACATGCCGTATCGCGGGCATACGCTGACAACGCAGGATGTCAACAACTACGCCGGGCCAGTCATCGAGCAGGCAGTCAACCAGCTTGTCCAGGTCACGCCGCTTGAGTCGGTCAACGAGCGCATTCACGACCTGTCGGAGGTCGTCTCACAACACCTCCAGCAGTTCCTGGGTCCCTATGGCATCTCGCTAGATACCGTTAAGGTGCTGGTCTTCCCACGAGACGAGCGCATGAAGGCGCTGATCTCCCTCAAAGCCTTTGGACTGAAGGAGATTGAGGCTGTTCGCTACTACACGGCGATGATTATGGCGGAGCGCGGCGTGGTTTCGGCACCCAATATGGCTATTGGCGATTCCTTCAACATTAACGGAACGCAGCCAACCGCCAGCACGGACCGCTACGTTGCAACGCCGCCGCAGAATCGCTAGCGTTCTGTACAGTAGTCACAGGTATACCCATTGACTGAACGGCTACACATGGAGAAAGGCAGATAGCGATGAGCGGGCCATCAAATGATCCCGTGATCCAGCAGTTACAACTCTTGCTGACGGGCTATGGCTATAACTTCTATAGCACAATCAATCAAGCACGAGCAGATGACTTACTGGTGCGCGAACGGGCCAGCTACTTTCTGACGCAGGCCGTCGATATGCTGGCAAACCTGCGCGGCGAGTACCAGCGACGCTTCGTGCCGCCGCTGACCCGCGAGAATCCACTTCCTCCCGCGGAGGCAATGGCCCAGTTGCGCGAGATCGGGCAGGTGCAGCAGGAACTCGCGAACGTGGAGACGCATATCCGTGGCATGTCGGTGCCGTCACAGGACCGCATCTGGTGGCGCTTCCGCCAGGAGCAGCCCCTGCTGACCCAATTGCTCAACTTTGATCTCGCCCTGGTGCGTAGCAGCGAGCAGATCAACGAGTACATTTCGCGCCTGACAGCCGACAACTGGAACGCGCAAAGCAGCGGCTCCCTGCGCCAACTCATCCAACAACTGACGCTGATCGCCCGCGACCGCGAGCGTTTCCTGCTCCTGCCTATGTAAGCTAAACATGAGTCATCCCGAATTTTGAAAGGATGAGTTAGGCAAAAGACTCCCTCCCATGATATGCTTGAGAAGTCATTG
>DASTKE010000790.1:0-4459 GCA_035716105.1 Ktedonobacteraceae bacterium
GCGTCTACCTGGGAGATCACTGGACAAGCGATGTGCTCGGCGGCTACCTGTTTGGCAACGGCTGGCTCGGCCTCTGGATACGGCTCTACCTGTTGTTATTGCGTAAGGGTCCAATAGATTTGGACAAATGAATGCGGATACTATTCCCGTAGGGGCCGATTTATCGCGCCCAGCGCCGATTTATCGGCTAATGCCTGGGGCCGATTTATCGGCGCTGGGCGCGATAAATCGGCCCCTACGGGCGTTGCGTGCCATATTTAGATTATTTTGTTCATCTCCATAATCGGCACCTATGTCTCTAGGATTGATACAGCAGTTTGCGGTGCAGGACGGAGATGAGGGTATCGGTGAGGATCAGCATCTGCTCGAATTGTTCTACTTGCTGCTCTAGCGGCAGGTCTTCCTCTTGCCAGCGCGAGCGCAGGTGCTGCTCGAAGGCGGCAAGTTCACTGCGTACAAGCTGGCGCAGTTGGAAGCGGATCAAAGCTGGCAGCGCGATGGGCAGGCCCAGGCGCTCAAGCTCCTGGTAGAGTTCGAGCAGCAGGAGATCATCACCACTGAAGGTTTGTTCACCCTCGCTTTCAGCCGGGAAAAGCAAGCCCTGCTGCACCAGTTCATCCAGATACGCCTCTGAAATACCGCCGCGTTGCAGCAGTTCCGCTTTTGAGAGATGAATCTCAGGTGCGCTAGAAGTGAGCGGACGCAGCACGCGCTGTTTGAGGGCCAGGTTCATCTGCACATCGCCCTGCGCGGCGCGAATCTCCAACAGTTGTTTGATAACATCCAGCGGCAGATTCTGGCGCTCTTTGAGTTCCTTGATGATGTTCAGCACCTGCTGGTGTTCGCGTGTATAATAGGCGACACGCCCCTGCATCCGGGGCGCGGGCAATAACCCCTCGGTATTGTAGAAACGAATCGTCCTGCTCGGCACACCGGTGACATGCGCAAGGTCATCGATGCGCAGCAGTTGTTCCTCATTATTCTGTATCACAATCGCAGTCCCCCGAAAATAGTCTCATAGTAAGAGATATCATACCATCAAAAAGTGGAGAGAGGAACAGGGGTGCCACAGCCAGGCAACCACAAAAGCCAGGGTACCCCTACTATATACGACCTCTGGGTGCACCTCTGGCGCACAAATGCGGGTATAGTAGGGGTACCCCTTGGCGGGTACCCTGGACAAGGAACGGGTAAGAGGTTAGCTTCCGGCCTGTCCTGTTACCTCAGCGATGATCTCTTCATCGCTCACATCTCCCTTGATGGTGGCCTGACCGACAAAGAAGATGACGACGGCGACGATCAAGGACAGCACGGCGATGCTGCCGATCCAGAGGTCCCAGGTTCCCTGCGTAAGCAGGGGTGTCCACGGGCCGGTGAAGGTGACGTAGACGCCAACGGCGCTGGCGATGAGGCCGAGGGCTGAGCACAGGTAGAACACCCAGTCGGGCGCAAGGCGGGCGCGAGTAAAGTCCTCGTGGTATTTGTAGCGAATGATGATCACGTCGATGAAGAGGATCACCATCGAGACGCACCAGATGACCGTCACGGCTGCCTGCAAAATGTCATAAATGATGGTCGAGAGGTCGCTGGGCGACAGGGCTTTGATCACCAGCGGGGCCAGAATGAAGGCCACGGCGGTGAGCACGCCAGAGATGATGCTCTGCACCATCACGGCTACCCACGGCACCCGGTTGGCGTTCACCTTGCTCATTACATGTGGCAAGCGGCGATCCAGGCCAGAGACGAAGAGCAAGCGTCCAAACGAGTAGTTGTAGACGGCGGTGTTGAAGATGAAGAAGCCGATGAAAATGATGTTCACCAGCGTTCCCAGAACGGCACCAGCCGGGCCAAAGCCAAGCCGGACGGCCTCCGCAATGGCCGATGGGCTGCCCTGATCCTTCAACGGCACAGCGACCATCACGCCGAAGGTGCCGATGAGGTAGGCGGCGATGACGACAGCCGAACCCCAGAGCAGGTAGCGCGTGATGGAGCGCATGTTGCTGATCTCAACGCCCATATTCAAGGGGACTTCGATGCCGAGCAGCGCCAGGATCACCGTGCCATAGAACGTCGCGTTGGCCCAGTTCAGCCCCCATTTCGGGGCCGAGTAATCGACCGGGGCGGCATGTCCACCCAGAGCCGAGATCAGGCCAGCGATACCTATGAGCAGGATCGCGCCGCCATAGGCCACGAAGACCACGTTGACGAAGTTCTGCGTGACGCGGAAGCGCAGGACAGAGAGCAGGAAGGAGAAGGCGATGACGAGAATAATCACCACACCCTGCTCCCAGGCCTGCGTCAACCAGCCACCATTGAGCTGCTGGATGAGCGAGACAACGGCGTCACCGGTGGCGATCATCACCAGCACACCTGGCCACCAGGCACAGAAACCGGCGAAGAAGCCCAGGAACGCGCCAAAGGCTTTCGTCGTCCAGACATAGATCGAGCCTTCACCGGGGAACATCAGGCCGAGCTGCCCGGTGACAATGGCTCCAGGAATCAGGAAGGTCAGGAAGCCCAGACCCCAGTAGACGTACGCCGCGGGGCCAGCGCCGCCAGCCATGATGGCGGAGTTACTGATAAAGAGGACGATTGCAACGAAGATAGCGACCATGTCGAATGAATTGAGGACTTTTGGCAGAATGCCGCCAGCGATGCGTTCTGAACGCAGAACCCCATCGCCGCCACTGCTGCTCACAGTTGCCATGAAATATGCACCTCCTAAAAAGAATTCTGTAGCATAGCGGTCTATGCTACAGATACCGAAAGCACGTTCACTTCACTGAAACATGTGAATGTACCGATATTACAGCAAGGCACCTCCTTCCTGTGTAATATGCTCATCCATGAAGTGTAACGCAGCTACAAGCCGGGTGTCAAGACTTCGGCTTCGTTGTTGGTTTCGGTTTAGGAGTGGTGGTTGGTGTTGCAGGTGTTTGTTGCTGGTTGAGCCTGGCCTGCTCCTCCTGCAGCTTGTGCTGAAGCGACCGCAGGTACGCCTGCGCGCCATCCAGATCGGTATCCGTGATGGTCTGAAGCTTCTTCGGCATACTGTTTACCTGCTTAATCCATGTTTGCAACACCGTTTGCAGCGCGGCCAGGGTATCGTTATCCTGGTAAATGCGCGCCAACCAGCCGCGTGCCGTTTGTAGAGCGCGCAGGGTAACTGTGAGAAAATCACCGGTTATGGTTGCGGCAAGTGTGACCAGGGGCGAAACAAAGACATCGTAGGCCATGCGTGTAAGATGCGCAGCTTCCACAGCGGCCTGAAGCGAAACACCCTCCATGCTATCCAGGGCGGTAATAAATTCTTTGCGCACACTTTCAGCGCCAGCCGCGACACCCTTATTGAAAGCTTCTTCAAGCTGGTGCTCGATGTTGGTGCCGGCGTTTTCAAGCGTCTGCGGTATCTTCGGGCCGAGTTCGATGGCGGCTACGGCGGTACCACCGACAGCAGCGAGGCCAAGCCCCCAGAGCAGGCTGCGGCGGGTAATGCCCTTTTTCTGCTTGCGTCGTGGTCGGGACTCAAGCTCGTCTTCCTCGTCCTCGCCATATTCGGGTGCGTAGCGGCGGCGTCCACTGCGCGTGGGATGGTTCCCAGAGCTGGCTCGACGCGGGACAGGGGGTCTTGCTGCCAGAGGTTGCGAGTAGCCCAGGCGCTGGTCAAGTGGGTCTTCCTCCTCGTCCTCGTAGCCGATATCCGGGTCGACATCCTGCGGCTCCCACTCGACAAGCTCTTCCTCGTCGATGCCTTCGGATTCGGGCAGTCGTCGCGTTCGCGGCGCGGGAAGGGAGGCCGGAGATGGCGCAGGGGCATGGGGTTGAAGCATACGACTTCGCTGCTGGCCCTGCGCGTTGCCACGACGAGCCAGATAGCGGTTGCGATAAAGTGTGGGGTCTTCCTCTTCTTCAAGCTGGTTCTGGTCTGGCTCGTGGGAGTACAGATCAGACTCACTCATCTCTGCTTCCGTCTCGGCCTCAGCCTCTTCAGACTCTAACGTCAGCGAGGAGCGTGCCTTACTGGCAAGAATATTCTGTCGGAGGAGTTGTCGCGTTCTACGTGGATCAGGACGGGGCGCGAGGATGCCCGTTGTAGGCAAGCTGCTACCCCCGCGATTGCTAGAAGTCCGGCGTTCGTCCGCCTGAGCATCATCCAGGTGTCCGGTGGTTGTCGGGTGCTTGCTGCGCAATGGGTCGTAATCATACCCATATTGTCGCCCTGGGCTTCGCCGGTACGTCCTTCTTTCTGCTTTTAGCATAATTGCCTGCTCCTTCTGGCATTGCGCTCACTCAACAACGGCACGGATATCGAACCTGGAACAGCAAAAAAAAGCTGCTTATCCATTATTTTACCTTAAAATCCGCTAAGAATCCAGACTCGCCATCTTTCCGGGGAAACCGGAAGTCGTAGGGGCGATGCCTTGTGCTCGCCCGCGTCTCTAAGAGGGACCATCACGGG
>DASTKE010000791.1:0-6060 GCA_035716105.1 Ktedonobacteraceae bacterium
CAAATCGCCCTGTCTTTTTGCATAAGCCGACATAGTTCACGACTATATGAAAGAAAAATTAAAAGGAGTGCGCACATGCCAACGGTAAGGGATGATTCTATGGAGATAGATAACGTCAAAAGCACGGAGAGCATAGAAAGCAGAAAGGAAACAGAAAGCGCAGAAAAATCTGAGAAGTCGATTGAGCCACTTCCACTGTGGCGCAACCACGATTTCTTGCTGCTCATGGGTGGACAGGCGGTTTCTCTGCTCGGTTCGCAGGTGTCGCTGCTGGCCTTTCCCCTGTTGATGCTGGCAATCACGCATTCGCCAGCTCAGGCAGGATTGATGGGAGCGTTGCGCGGCTTGCCCTTCGCGCTCTTCTGCCTGCCTGCTGGAGCCCTGGTTGATCGCTGGAATCGCAAACGGGTGATGATCCTCTGCGACGCTGGCCGAGCGCTGGCACTGGGAAGTATTCCGATTGCGCTTGTGCTGGGTCATCTCACACTGGTGCAGTTGTACCTGGTTTCACTGGTCGAGGGAACATTGTTCGTGTTTTTTAATCTCGCTGACGCGGCCAGCCTGCCACATGTCGTAGCCAAAAAGCAGTTGCCCGATGCAACCGCCCAGTCCTATGTAGCCGAATCTGTTTCTGGTCTGATCGGTCCCGCGCTCAGTGGGATACTCTATGGTCTCTCGACCATGCTGCCCTTCCTGACCGACGCAGTATCCTACGCCGCCTCGGTTTTCTCGCTGTTCTTTATTCGGACAGAATTCCAGGGCGAGCGCACGGCTCCGCAGCAGCGACTGTGGAAAGAGATCGGAGAAGGCTTGAGCTGGCTCTGGCACGAGCCATTGGTACGGTTCATAGCTATTCTCACCGGCGGCATCACCTTTCCAGTAGTTGGCTACGCGCTGATATTGATTGTGATCGCGCAGGGACAACATGCATCGACCTTTACTATTGGCCTCATCTTTGCCAGTGGCGGCGTTGGCAGCGTGATTGGTGCGCTGATTACCGGGCCGTTGCAGAGACGCTTCAGCTTCGCGCAGATGCTGATTGGCGCAACATGGATATGGGCGTTGACATGGCTATTCTTCGCCATCGCCCCCAATCCACTAATCCTGGGCATCGTCACGGCATTGAGCTTTATCGTCGTACCTGTTTACACGGTCACGCAATACAGCTACCGTATCGCTATGATTCCCGATGCCCTGCAGGGGCGCGTCAACAGCGTGTTTCGCCTCATCGCCTTCGGCACGCAGCCGCTCGGCCTGGCGCTCACCGGTGTACTGCTGCAAGCCATCGGCCCCATTCCAACGGTACTGGTGCTCTTCATCCCGCAGTTCATTTTGTGTATTGCTGTCAGTGTGAACCCCCATGTGCGACATGCAAAACCAATTGGAGAGTTGAAATAGACAAGAGCAAGCTGCATAGAAGCGATGGTTACAATGGCCATCGCTTCTATGCAGCTTGCTCTTGTCTATTTATTTGACCTTGACCTTCAGCAAATTTGGTACGGAGAGCGCGATAATGATGGTGGCAATAATGCAGGCAAGACCGCCGGTCACGACGGAAAGCTCAGGGGTGAAGATGCCTGCCACCAGACCAGACTCGAACTGTCCGAGCATGGGGCCACCGATGACGAACATGGCGTTGACCGCGCTCATGCGCCCGCGATATTCGTCAGGAGTAATCAGTTGCACAATGAGGCCGCGCAAAATCATGCTGATCATATCAGCCGCGCCAGCCAGGGCCAGAAAGACGACCGCAACCCAGAGCGGGCCGATAAAGACGCCAAAGCAGATGATAAACACACCCCAGGCAATGATCGCCAGCACGATGCCCAATCCCTGACGCGAAATGCGGCCAATCTTTCCCGTCAGCGGCGTCAGCGCTACGGCTCCTATCGAGGTGGCGGCGGTCAGAATGCCCAGTCCCTGCGCACCAACGTGCAAGATATCGCTGGCGTAGACTGGCAGCAGCGATTTCGGTGAGCCGAAGAAGGTGGCGAAGAAGTCGAGCGAGAGCACAGCCAGAATGACCGGGTGAGCACGCAAGAAACGGATGCCATCCGCCAGCGCACCGGCTCCCGCCTGCGGTCGCTTCTCAACCGGCACGCGGGGAATCGTCATGAACAGCAGGGTGCCAATCACGACGAAGTAGGAAACGACATCGATCCAGTAGGTATTGGCGACACCCACCCAGGCGATGACAAAGCCTCCTGCCGTTGCCCCCACGATGAAAGTGAGCTGCATCATCGCCATACTGAGCGAGATGGCGTCGGCCATCTGCTGACGCGGCACAAGCGTGGGAATAATCGACTGCCGCGTGGGGAACTCGAACGCGGAGACACCAGCAGCCACCAGCACGACGGCATAGATGATGGCTATGTTGATCACATGGAAAATAGTCGTCAATGCGAGAATGGTCGACATCGTCGCTGACCCAATTTCGACGATGATGAGCAGTTTGCGCCGGTCAAAGACATCGGCGAAGACGCCGCCGACCAGGGAAAATATCAAACGCGGGATAGCCTGCACGAGTCCAATAATACCAAGCGCGATAGCGGAATGGGTCAGCAGGTAGACCTGCCAGGCAACGGCGACGACCTGCATCTGTGTCCCCGCCGAGGAGATCATCTGCCCCCAGAATAATAGCGCATAGTTACGGTTGCGCAGCACACTCCACGAACTTGGCCGCTTCTCTGGCAGCGTCGAGCTTTCAGGAGCCTCCTGAGCAACCTCGTTGGCAAACGTTTCTTTCCTGGGGTCAATCTGCATGTACGGTCCTACATCTACAGTGAACGGTGAAAATATCTAAAGACTAGACTTCAGAAAGTATACCACTCAGACTGATCTCTTTTGAGCAATCACGTGGAACACGTGCCAGCGCTTGAGTGTTCCCAGGGCAGTATTGCCCATTTTGTCTTCTTCAGCAAATTCTATCACCGTCATGTCGCTTAGAAGCTCATCTATCTGTTCTCGCGTCAGGAAAGTCATGTTGTTTTCTGGAGTATTCCATTCATCACGGACACCGAAAAATTGTCCTGCAAAAAAGCCTCCTGGTTTTATGGCCTGTTTGATGCCAGCAAATACTCGATTGAAACTTGTTTTGGGATTAAATGGCAAGGCAAATTGCGCGCTGATCAGATCATAGGTTTCAGGCTCATATACAAAATGCTCGAAAGAACTCTGTATGATCTGGAGGTGATCTTGCGATAGTTCTGTAAGCAGCGCCATTGCATTGGGATCACTGTCTACAGCCGTGACATTCCATCCCTGTGCCAACAAATAGCGCGTATCTCGTCCCGCACCGCATCCTAGATCAAGCGCATGTCCTTTAAGGCCAGACAGGGTTACAGCTCTCTCCAATAAAGACCAATGGGAAGCATCTCTCGTGGCTTTGTAGAAATCGGACCAGGCAAAATCCTTCATAAAATCCCCGGCTTTCTGGAATTGGAAGGTACAAAGGTTACGAGCCGGACATGACGGGAAGCACGATCACTTCCTGCCCCGACTTGAGAGGGGTTTGCAGTCCGCTTGAGCCGGTGATGAGTTCGTTGCTGACAAATATCTTGACGTGTTCGCGCAGGTGGCCCTGCTCATTGCAAAGGCGCTCCCAGACCCTGGGATGCTCATGGGAAAGCGCTACCAGCAGTTGCTCAACGGTGTTGGCTCGCAACTGAATCTGGCTTTTGCCGCCGCTATACGCGCTCAGGGTTGAGGGTAAACGTAGCGTCACCCTCGCTCTTTCCTCGTCACTCATGCCGATCAGTACCCCCAATATCAAAATTATCCTCTGCACCATCCCCTATTGGAGCAACACAAAGCTTATACACCTGTTCTATTTTTCATACATGAACATAGTATACTTAGAAGAAACAACGTTGGCAAGAGGGAAATTTAGGAAAAGAGGATGGAGGCTGATACGCGGCCAGTGACTGCTGGCCGCGTATCAGCCTCCATCCTCTTTCTACAAACGAGGGAAAACCGTTAGTTGCCTGATAACTTCTATCGCCTCTCCTACAGTATTCACAACCATAGCTCCGGCTTGTAAGAGTTCACGCATGTTATCAACGCCTCGTCCCTCCGTGTAATCGCGGGCCACAATACCCGTCTGTTGCAGAAGAGTTTCTTGCGAAGTTGTGAGTACAGGAGAAGCAGGCCCAGCTTCTTCCTGTGTGGGAGCCAGAATTAAAACGGGGAGGCTATGTTGCGCGGCTTCGACAGCCTCTTGCAGGAGGGCCACGTTGCCAGAGCCGATGGGCATGGGACAGAGCACAAGTAGGGAGGCGTGCAGGAGACTGTCGCGCACCTGCTGTAATGTTGCAGGCGAAATGGGAGTGTAGGGCTGTTCGGTAATGACTTCACCGGCGAGGCGCAGAGCAAGTGTGTGGTCGCTATCGCCGATGTTGAGCGCTCCCGCGACAAAAGGGATATGGGCATCGGCCAGCGCACGCATCAACACCTCGCCCGAACCCCCACCGGCCATGACGTGGACGCGAGGTCCCGAATTTCTCTTCGCTTCATCCCCTGCTGGAAGGTTGTTTGGCGGCAGGACACTAAGATGTTCCGCGCCGCGCAGGATACCCACCTGCACATTGACCCCGTAGACGCGACTGAGCAGAGCCGGGTCGAGAACTTCGGCTGGGCCAGCGTCAGCGACGATGCCGCGCTGGAAGAGCAGCAGGCGCGGAAAGTAGCGAGCGGCAAGGTTCAGATCGTGCATGGCAGCGATCACCGTCACACCTCGCTCATGGTTGAGCCGCTGCACCAGTTCGAGCGTCTCGATTTGATATTTTATGTCAAGATGCGAGGTTGGCTCATCCAGCAAAAGCAGGCGAGGCTGCTGGGCCAGCGCCATTGCAATCATCACGCGCTGCCGCTCTCCTCCGCTCAGTTCATTGAAGATGCGCGAAGCCAACTGCTCGATGCCAGCCGCCTCTAACGCTTCCTGCACATATTCCTGATCGTGCTTGCTTTGCGTACCAAAGGCTCCAACAAAGGGCGTGCGACCGAGGCTCACCATGTGTTCGACGGTGAAAGCAAAGGGCATGTGAAGCTCTTGCGGCACCACTGCTACGTGCTGCGCCACTCCACGACGACCCAAATGGCGCAGGTCACACCCTTCCAACAGGATTTGCCCTTCCTGGGGCCGCAAGACGCCACTAATAAGCCGGAGCAGCGTTGTCTTGCCAGAGCCATTTGGCCCCAGCAGACCAACCATTTCCCCGGCACCCACCTGCACGTTCAAGTGATACAGGAGCGGCTGCCGCCTGTAGCTAAACGTGACATTGCGCACTTCGAGCAATGGCAGCGATTCGGTTGGAAAGTCGGATGCGCTGGTTTGCGTCCCCATGTTCACCATCGATATTCTCTCTTGTTGCTTCTGAGCAGGAACAGGAAAAACGGTGCGCCGACGAGCGCGGTAAAGATACCTACAGGCAGCACGGCAGGCGCGATGAGCACCCGCGCCAGCAGGTCTGAGAGCGTCAGGAAGATGGCTCCGGCTAGTGCGGAGGCTGGCAAGAGGAGATGGTGGCGCGGGCCGAGCAGCAGACGCATAGCGTGCGGCGTCACCAGGCCAACAAAGCCGATTAGACCGCTGATCGAAACGGCAGCAGCAGTCAGCAGCGAACCAACAATGACGATGATCAATTTCCGCGTCTCGACGGAAAAGCCCAGGTGCGCCGCGCCCTCCTCGCCAAGCGCAAAGGCATCGAGCACCCTCGCCAGCGTAAACGAGTAGACCAGACCCGCCAGGATGATGATGCCCACCACGACGATTGGGGGCCAACTGGTCACGGCGATGCCACCGGAGAGCCAGTTGAACAACCCCTGAATGCCAAATTGTGCGTGTGGGCTGAGCGTCAGGATCAATGTCTGCATAGCAATCAGCACGGCGTTGACCACGACGCCAGCCAACAGGAGGGTAACAACGGGCGTATGGCCGTCGGCACGGGCGATGCTGTAGACCAGCAGCACAGTGAGCATGGCACCGCCGAAGGCCAGCAGAGGTGTCAACGGGAAGAACGAGCCAAAGATGGTATCGAATGGCAGCACAAAGGCGATGGTGGC
>DASTKE010000792.1:0-3596 GCA_035716105.1 Ktedonobacteraceae bacterium
TTTGCGGCTGAGCCGCAAACGAGCCACATGCTCTTCTCTTTTTTTCTCGTGAGTGTTATAGTGTCTCTATGAAAATTACTGCGCTTGAGCCACAGGTGAAGAACCCTGAGCGGGTCAATGTCTATGGAGATGGGAAGTTCCTGCTGGGTGTGAGCGGACTGATCGTCATGCAGATGAAGCTGGAGGTGGGCCAGGAATTGTCGCCTGCGCTGTTGGAGCAGTTGCAGCAGGAAGAGACGCTCCAGCAGGCCGTTGACCGCGCCTATAACTACCTCTCGTATCGACCACGCAGCCGCGAGGAGGTACGCCGCTACCTGCGACGCAAAGAGACGCCGCCCGGCATCATCGACGAGGCGCTGGCCCGCCTCGACCACCTCGACCTCGTTGATGATCGCGCCTTTGCCTCGTTCTGGGTGGAGAATCGCGAGCAGTTCAGCCCACGCGGCGCACGCGCCCTCAAGAACGAACTGCGTATGAAGGGCGTGAATCGCGACGTGGTCGACGAAATGGTCGACGCGGAAAAGGACGAGGAGCGAGCGCTGGAGGCGGGTCGCAAGAAGGCGCTCTCGCAGGTGCGCATCCCCGGCATGGACTACGCCACCTTCCGCACGCGCCTCGGCTCCTTCCTCCAGCGGCGCGGCTTCGGCTACGAAATCGCTACGCGCACCGTTCGCGCCTTATGGGAAGAACTACGAGGGGACGAAACTGATGAAGGTGATGAATAGCAGGAGCGGCTTCACCGCCCTGGGGATTTGAAAAAATGCGGAAGGCCACCCGCAAGGGGATGGCCCTACAAGCTGCGTTGAGTTCTGTAGGGCCATCCCCTTGCGGGTGGCTTTCCTACATCTGTCATCTTCGCTGAATCATCATTCCATTAATTATCTGGTGGTGTCGTTGGCGTTGTTTGCGGTGTCGTTGTGTTTGTAGGTGTCACGGCTGGCGTCGGAACGACGGGCAGCGTGGCCGAAGGCAGGTTGATGGGATTGATGGGAATGATCCTGATCTGCGAGGCGATGAAAGGCAAGGTGTTGCCGCCGCCGAGCGTGAAGTGGATCGAGATCGAGTTCGCATCCACGCCGGGCTGCTGCCGCAGGTAGGCGCGAGCATTCGCCAGCGACATTCCTTTGATGGCATTTGGAATGGCCGTCAACTGTGATGCCGGAAACTGGTACTCGGCGCTGGCAGCCGCCGCGACCTTCATCGTCACCACACCCTGATCCGTCACCGCTTCGATCACCGGCTGACCTACCTGCACCGCGCCGTTCATCAGCACGTAATGCGACCCCAGCTTCTGTACCTGTTGCGACATCAAGGAGCGCGCCACTTGCTGCGCGTCCGCGTTATTAACGTACTCCACGCTCCCTTGCTCCGTCAGCGTGACCGTCACCGTCTTGCTCACCGTGCCGACCGCTGGATTGTTCGTCACCGAAAGGTCGGCAAATTGCTTCTGCCCAACTCCTGTCGCATGAGCCGCTTGCAGTTGCCTGTCAATGTTCGAGGAAAGCTGCGAGATCAGCGTTTGTCGCAACTGGGAGGAAACGTTCTGCACATCGACAATCGAGACTGCCTGCTTGCACTCGAAGACGAACAGGTCGCATTGTTGTCCCGTCGTTTGTCCCGTCTGCGAGCCGGTCTGGCTCAGGGTCTTCGCACGGGCGGGAATGGAAGACGTAGCAACATTGATACGAGTCTGTGAGGGCTGCGCTGTAATGGTGTAGATATGCTGGAAGGTATGCACCTGCGGACTGATATTGATATTGGCCGAAGCAACCAGCGGGACGGAAAAGAAGAGCATACTTGCCATTACCAGCAGTACGATCACGATCAAGAGTGAGACAATCGCGATGGTCGGATTTTTGCGCCTTCTGCGCCCGCGGGTAGACTTCTTGCCGCCAGAAGCAACAACGGGGATATTACCAGTACCAGACTTCGGTCTTTCCAGTGTACTCACACCCAGGCCCGGCTGCAAATGTCCAATATCCATCGTCTGTGCAGCATAATCCGCTTCCTCGAATGTGCTCTTATTGACCGGCGCGAACGTGGGGACATCTCCCACGTCCTGCAGCGTATGGACTTCGAATGCGTTGTCCAGGTAAACGGGCTGAGAAGGCATAGGTGCCAGCATTTCCGGCGGCGGCAATGGTGCTGGTCGCGTTGGCTGGGGAGCGGATGTGTTCAGCGCCTGGCACGCCTGCTCGAAGGCGTGTAATACCTCGGTCGCGCTGGCATAGCGCTCTTCGGGACGTGGTTCCATGCAGCCGCGCACAACTGCGGCAAGTGGTGTTGCCAGTGCAATGGGAGTTTCACCGCCTGGAAGACGACCGGTCAACATCTGGTAGAGAATGACGCCAAGTGAGAAGATATCGTTGCTGGGCGCGGCAATGCCATTCATGCGTTCAGGAGCCATATACGCCAGCGTACCCATCTCGTGACCTGCGGTAGTCAATGGAGGGCTGGCAGACGCGCCTGAGCGGGTGGCAATGCCAAAATCGATGAGACGCACATAGACCTGCTCCGTCACCTCTTCCCGGTCAAGCAGGATATTGCTCGGCTTGAGATCGCGATGGACGACGCCACGGCGATGGATGTACGCCACGGCCTGTACCAGCGCGGCAAATAATTGCTCCACTTCCGGCAAAGGAAGCGGTCCGGCGTGCAGGCGCTGGGCCAGCGTGCCGCCTGAAATATATGGTGTGGCGAGGAAGAGCCTGCCCTGCACTTCTCCGAACTCAAACAGGGGCAGGATGTGTTCGTGCTTGAGGTGCGAGCTAACCTCCGCCTCACGAAAGAAACGCCCACGCGCTAGCGGATCACGCGAAAGGTCATCACGGATAATCTTGACCGCCACTTCGCGATTAAAGGCGGTACGCTGGTGAGCAAGGTAGACCTCACCCATACCGCCCATATCGATGCGCCGGATCAGGTCATAGTTGCCAAACTGGCGTTTTTCCTGATGGTGTCCATCGCTCGTCAAGCCGTGTTGCTCTTTCATCGGTCTTCCGTTAGAAATCATATTGCGCTCACCTGTTTAAAAAGACGTTCAGATAGCAGAATATAGCATAAAATAGCAGAAACCAGAGCCTGATCCGCTTTGCCGGGCGAAACGCACATATCTCCTCTACAGGTGAACAGTATAACATGTTTTGATGCCGCGATGCAATGAAATGTCTCACAGAAGGGTGCGGTTCGTTTTTTCCGCAGAGCGTGGAGGGGGACGAAAGGCACCCGCGAGGGGCCACCCAGCGCCCACCCATCCTCCCCTGCCTCTACATCCCAATCTCGTTAATGGTGGACAGTGTAGAGGCAGGGGCGGGGTGGATGAAGGGGGAGGCCCCTCGCGGGTGCCTTTCGTCCCCCCTTCCCTCTGCGTCTCTCTGCAAAAAAATGAACTACATCTCACTGGCATCTCATTATGAGAAACGGCCCACGGGTTGCGGTTCGTGTGTTTGCGAGGACTGCTCAGTGGGTGATGATTCGGGTGGCGGCGTGGTGCGCCTCAGTCTGCCGGTCATGTACAGGAAAAACAGGAAGAAGAGAATAGCTTCAACGATGTTGATGATCTCTGGAAATGGCAGCGTGGTGAAGCCCAGGTTGAG
>DASTKE010000793.1:0-7533 GCA_035716105.1 Ktedonobacteraceae bacterium
AGCGCTGGGCATAGCGCTGCAAATAGGCGCAGAGAAGAGGATAGCTTTCTTCGGCGTGGTAGCGAAGGTCGCGTGCCGTTACTGGCATCCGGCAATTCCCTCCAGAACGGTTGTGAGCAGACAATTGTTCAGTTTGCATAGTCCCTGTGCTGTATAGCCTTTGCTCACTTAATTGACAAAAAACATGCTAGTAGCATTGTACAGGCGAAAGTGAGAATGGTCAACTACTATAAAGAAACGGTTCTCCATCCGGGGAAGTCGTAGGGGCGACGCCTGGTGCTCGCCCGCGTCCGTGATGGCTCCAGCGCGGGCGAGCACAAGGCGTCGCCCCTACGGACATCCCCGTAAGGATGTAGAGCAAGTGGTATAGATGTCTTGACACTTGCTGCCACAAGAGGTTATAGTTGCTGTAGAGCCAAACTCCGCATTTACCCGTTCCCTGGCATTCTCTATAACGGCAGTACCTGCCCCATTTGATATGGGTATTTCAGGATTGAGAAGGTATCTGTGAAGGAGCAGAGAGTGATGAATACACGGAAGATACGCCTGTCAGCTATGGTGGCCCTCCTGCTGGTGAGCTTATGTATTCTGACAGCCCGCTTTGCAATGGCGCAATCCGCGTGGCCAACCAACTATTTTGCTCCCTATAGCTTCCAACCTGACAGCGAGTCAAACCTGGTCGGCCTCTCGCAGCAGACAGGAACGAAGTTCTATACCCTGGCTTTCATCATCAACAGTACCAGCACACCTTGCCAGGCTTCGTGGAACGCGACGGAGCCGATTGGTAGCTGGATGCAAGCTCGCATCAGCGCGTTGCAGGCGGCGGGCGGCGATGTGAGCGCCTCCTTCGGCGGTGCGTCAGGAACTGAGGTGGCAGATTCTTGCGCCACCCTCAGCAGTCTGGAAGCCCAGTACCACTCAGTCATCACAACCTACAACCTCACGCATCTCGACTTCGACATCGAGGGCAAGACGCTGGCGAATAAAGCTGGCAACAAACTGCGCAATCAGGCCATTGCCGCTTTGCAGGCACAGGCGGCGGCGCACGGTCGCCAACTCGCGGTCTCCTATACCCTCTCGGTCAACGTCACTGGCTTGCCGCAGAATGAAATCAACCTTCTCCAGGATGCCATTCATGATGGAGTCAATATCAGCGTCGTCAACATCATGACCATGGATTACTACAGCAAGAACGCGCCGGGCAATCAGATGGGACAGAATGCCATCAAAGCAGCGAAAAGCACCATCAAACAACTGCAATCACTCTACCCCTGGAAGTCCACCAGCCAGCTATGGACTATGCTCGGCCTGACCCCTATGATCGGTGTCAACGACGACCCGAAGGAAATCTTCACCTTGCAGGACGCGCAAACAGTATTGAGTTTTGCTGAGCGGAAGAACATCGCGGAACTCTCCTTCTGGGACGTGCAGCGCGACCACCAGTGCAACCAGGGCCAGAAGCCCCCAAACCACTGTACAGGAGTGACGCAGCAGCCCTACCAGTACGACCAAACCTTCGCCCCTTTCACCACATGGTAGCATAGGCAGTGTCGTTGATGACGAGCCTGCAAAGGAGCCTGCCATATGCAAACCCCTGACAGAGGCCGGGAGCCGATTGTGATTGTGCCGTATGACGTGGAGTGGCCGCGCCGGTTTGAGTGGCTGGCGCGGGACATGCGCGAGGCGCTGGGTGATGTGGCACTGTGCATCGACCATATCGGCTCAACCTCGATACCGGGCCTGGCGGCCAAGCCTGTTATCGATATCCAGATTGCGGTGGCCGATTTTGAGCCTCTGGACGCCTTCCGCGTGCCGCTTGAGCGTCTGGGCTACGTTTTTCGTGCCGAAAATACAGAGTTGACGAAGCGCTACTTCCGCGAACCGCCGGGACAGCCGCGCACTCATATCCACGTCCGGCGCGAGGGCAGCTTCAGCCAGCAGTTGGCGCTGCTCTTTCGCGACTACCTGCGCGTCCATCCCGGCGTGGCCGCGCAATACGCCGCGCTGAAAACCGACCTCGCGCAGCAATACCGCCACGACCGCGAAGCCTACACCGACGCCAAAAACCCCTTCATCTGGCAGGTGATTCGAGAGGCTGATGCCTGGGCGCAAAGTATCGGCTGGCAACCAGTACCATCGGATGCATAACTCACCTGTTCGAGAGAGCCGACACGCCAGAAAAAAGACCCCCTCGGATGTCATTCTGAGCGAAGCGAAGAATCTCTGGCTCTCACAGGCTCGCCCTGGCGGATTGGAGATTCTTCGCTTCGCTCAGAATGACATGTCCAGGCCCATTTTTCAGAACAAGCGGATAGTCTCACATACGATCTGGGCTTAAATTTATAACACCATGTTTTAGCTTTTGATGTATAATGTGATGTAAGCACATCATATCGCTTGATCCTGTGCTACTCATTCGTGGTGCCATCAACCTGTTGATATATGCGAACAAACAAGGAGAAAACGGAGAATGCTTCACGAACCCCAGACTGACTTCAATGCGTGCTGGAAACAGCGTTTTCGCGCCCCCACTATTCCCCTGGCACAGCTCGCGAAGAATAATCCCAGGCGCGGGCTGGTGATGACCAACACCGACACTTCCTACCAGTTGTACGCCTGGAATGTGGCAACGAACGAACTGACACAGTTGACCAGCCGGGTGGAGGGTATATCTCCCGGCTTCCTGTCACCGGATGGCCGCTACGTCTATTACCTGGATGATAAGCAGGGCAACGAGATCGGCCATTACGTGCGTATTCCCTTCGAGAGGGTGGTGAGCCGGAAGACATCACGCCAGATATGCCACTATACGCCTCGTCTGCTCTGACCTTCAGTCGCACCGGCAACCGGCTTGGCATGATCGTGGCGAACGCGGAGGGCTTTCACCTCTACCTGCAGGATATCGATACAGAGACACACGCGCCCGGCGCGCCACGCGAGGTTTACAGCAGCAAGCGCATTGTGCGCGGGCCGGTGCTTTCAAGCAATGGAGAGATCGTCGTGATTGGCAGCAGCGACCGTTCGGGTAGCCTCGAATTGAGCCTGCTGGCGCTGGACGCGGCGACTGGACGGCAGATCGGAGAGCTATGGGATGGAGCGCAAACAGGTATGGCAACCTTCATGTTCTCGCCGCTTGCCAGAGATTTCCGCCTGCTGGCGACGAGCAATCGCAGCGGTGTCCACCGCCCGTTTCTCTGGAATCCGCTAACCGGCGAACGCACGAACCTCCAACTCGACGAACTGGAAGGAGAGATTCTCCCCGTTGACTGGTCGGCGGATGGTCAGCGCCTGCTGCTCGTGCAGTTCTCCCAGGCGGTGCAGCGCCTCTACCTGTACGACGTGGAGGCGCACAAACTGACGCGCTTAGAACATCCATCCGGCACGATTGCCTACTACGGCGGCGCGTTTTTCGGGCCAGAAGGCGAGATTTTCACCGTCTGGCAGGACGCGACGCATCCCTCGCAGTTGATCGCCCTCGATGGTGAGACGGGCAGGCAGGTGCGTACCGTGCTGGCGGCTGGCGAGGTGCCGCAGAGCCATCCCTGGTTCTCCATCGCCTTCCCTTCCTCGGATGGCCAGCTCATTCAGGGCTGGTTGAGCTTGCCGGAAGGCGAGGGGCCATTTCCCACCATCCTGCATACGCATGGTGGCCCAACCGCCGTCACCACCGAGGTCTTCTCGCCCGCCAACCAGTTGTGGGTCGATCATGGCTTCGCCCTGCTGACCATCAACTATCGCGGCTCAACCACCTTTGGACGCGACTTCGAGAAGAAAATCTGGGGCGATCTGGGTCACTGGGAGATCGAGGATATGGTGGCCGCTCGCAACTGGCTGGTGGAGCAGGGCATCGCGCAGCCAGATTGCATCTTCCTCACCGGCTGGTCATATGGTGGCTACCTGACGCTGCTCGGCCTCGGCAAGGGGCCCGACCTGTGGGCTGGCGGCATGGCCGGCATCGCCATTGCCGACTGGACGATGTCCTACGAGGACTCGGCGGACACGCTGCGCGGCTACCAGCTTGCGCTCTTCGGTGGCACACCGGAGGAGAAGCCAGACCTCTACCGCGACGCCTCGCCCATCACCTACGTCGAGCAGGTCAACGCGCCCGTGCTCATCATTCAGGGCCGCAACGACACGCGCACTCCCGCTCGTCCCATCCACGCCTACGAGGCGCGTATGAAAGCCCTGGGCAAGCCCATCGAAGTGCAATGGTTCGATTCCGGCCATCTCTCCTTCAGCGATGTTGAGCAAGCCATCAACCATTACGAATCCATGCTCTCCTTCGCTTACAAGGTGCTGCATCCAACAGGATAAATGACCTGCCAGGTGGCTCTGTCCCGCTTTGGGACAGAGCCACCTGGCAGGTCATTTATCCTGTTCCCAGTCTGCCAATGTTTTGACCATGCATACATGAGGGTGTTGATAGAGGACGGTTTGCCGGGTGACAACATAGTGCAGATGTGTGTACAGATCCAGTGCCTCTTTGTTCCCTTGAGCGACATTCAGCGCGATTTTGGGATAGTGGTGCTGTCGCGCTTGCTGCTCCGCGTTTTGCAGCAGGTGCGTGCCGATCCCCCTGTGACCCCAGTTCTTGAACACGGCGAGCGCATCGATATACCATTCATCGTCCTGCGCCTCCCGTTCGAGCCAGCTTCCAACGGCGGCGTTGAGCGGTGCCTCATCTCGCCCTCCGAAGCTTAACACCAACCCGACCACCTCTAAGTTCTGCTCAGCGACCTGGATGTTTTGATAGCTAAAACGATTGCCGTCCCGACGGAAGAAGTACTTTAAATGCTCGATCCACCCGCTCTCATGTTCTTCTGAAAGAGGATAGGTGACGTGTATATGCGTATACGCCGAGTACAGCAGCACCGCCGCTACCTCAGCATCGGATGGCTGTGCCGGTCTGATCCGTATCGAATCTCGCATCGTTTCTCATAGGGATAATTGCCATCGGCGTTAGATGGCCGCACAATCTATACCAGGCCACTATACCACACCGCACGAGGCTAGTGCTGAAACACTGCCGCCTCCAGATAGGTTCGTAGCACCTTATGCAAGTGGCACTTCGACGGCCACATCGTACTTAGGGTAGTAGGATTTCACGTTCCTGCCGTACTTGTCCCGGAACTTCTCAAGAATCTTGTCGAGCTGCGACTGGTCGGTGAGAAAACGGGCGCTCGCGGTGAGCGTCTTCCCTCTGGCGGTCAGGCGGATGCTCGGTGTCTTGCGCACGTTTTTGTACCACTCGGTATCTGATCCCTTCACCGGGATCAGATAGAGCCTGTCGCCTTCCAGGGCGAACCAGACGGGGTAGGAAAGGGATCGACCGGACATTCGACCGGTCACGGTGATCTCAATTTGATTGCTGCCCTGCAGAGCAGAGCTAAAATCTGTCTGTGGCATAAAGGTCTCCTTTACAGATGTACCATCACTTTGATGGCTTCACGAGCATCCATCGCCGCGTATCCAGCCGGAACCCCATCAAGGTCGACCATCACGTCGAGGACGGATGAGGGATGCACAATCAGGGCTGGTATTGTTCGTCGCTGACCTTTTCCATCCAGTCGGCGGTCTTGCCGTCGAGACGTTCCTGAATGGCGATGTGCGTCATGGCCGTGGTTGGCGCGGCACCGTGCCAGTGTTTCTCACCCGGCTCGAACCAGATCACGTCACCGGGTCGAATGTCCTCGATCTGACCGCCCCAGCGTTGTGCGCGCCCGCTGCCAGCCGTCACGATCAGGGTCTGGCCCAGCGGGTGGCTGTGCCAGGCGGTGCGAGCGCCCGGCTCGAAGGTGACACTGGCACCAACCCCACGCGCCGGATCCGGTGCCTGGAACAGGGGATCAATGCGTACCGCGCCGGTAAAGTTCTCGGTCGCTCCTTTGCCGGAAGGTTGTGAGCCATTTCTTTTAATGTTCATGTTCTGAATTCCTCCATCATGTTTGCAAAAGCAGAGAGGCATGTTCTCTCTCTGAAGGTATTATAGACGCCCTGGAGCGCAGGGTGGTAGAATGATTGTCGAAAATGATTGTCTGATTCTGCAAATCTTCCAGATAAGCGATCTATCGCGTGGGCTACCAGGACGCCTCCCACTTCAATCGCGAGTACAAAAGCCTCTTCGGCGTCCCTCCAATGCGCGACGTGCAACGGCTGCGGCAAGAGGCTCTTCCCATCGCTGGCCGATGAGAAAAAGGAGTTCTATGGAGACGACGCGCTATCTGACGCTGGTTCCGTTGTTTGATGAGTTGCGTGGGGAGCGGGTGATTGTGCGGCCATACCGGGTGGAAGATGCACAGGCGCTACACGAGGCGGTGGCCGAGTCCCGTGAGCACATCCGGCCCTGGTTGCCCTTCGCCGACGAGCACCAGAGCGTGGAGGAGAGCCAGAACTGGATTATCCACGAGCAGGCGAAGTGGCTGCTGCGCGAGGACATGGTGCTGAGCGTGTGGGAGCGCGAAACGGGCCGCTTCCTGGGCGGCAGCGGCATACACCCGCACAACTGGGAGACGCGCTACTTCGAGATCGGCTACTGGCTGCGCGCCTCCGCCACTGGTCACGGCTACATGACCGAGGCCGCACGCCTGCTGACCGACTACCTCTTCGACGCGCTCGACGCGACCCGTGTGGAGATTCGCTGCGACGAGCGCAACAGCGCCAGCGCGGCCAGCGCCCGTCGCCTCGGTTACGTTCAGGATGGTCGCCTGCGACACGATATGCTCGCCTCCGACGGCACCTTGCGCAACACCCTCATCTTCTCGCTCATCCCGGAGGATAGAAAGTCGCGAGAAACATGAGTCATCCCAAAAAGGAGAGTTCAGCAGGCCACCCGCGAGGGGTGGCCCTACTATATACGGGGCGCTCCAGAAGGCGTGTCGCGTATAGTAGGGGTACCCCTTGCGGGTACCCTGCGGGGTTTAAGTTAACGCCTCTGGGGCCACTCCTCGCGAGTGGCTTGCCCTGCTTCCAGGTCGCCCAGAAATTCGGGATGCTTCATCTTTCTCGCTTGTGATAAAATATCCCCAGCTATGGACATGGATTTATGGGCTACATCTGACAATCAACTGGCAGCGGTCGAGGCGGGTCGGCAGGGACATGTGTACCCGCGCCGCTTGAGCGAGCAGGTCGTCGTGCCTGCTTTGCGTGCGTGGCTGCTGAACGATTACGCCGCCGCGTATTGCCGCTCGCTGGCCAGCATTCGCATTTTCCGGCGCTGCTACTGGTTGGACGCGCTGGGCAGCGATGCGCGGGCGCAAAGCGCGGGCCTTGCACCCGTCGCCGCACTCTCGCGCACGCTGGCGCAGGAGAGCAAGCCGATTGCCCTGCATGGCCTCGTGTTGGAGGCAGGCAGCAGCAGGCGCAAAGAGACACGAACAGCTCAGGGGCTGAACACGCTGGCACAGCAGAATGGAAACGCTAAGGGAGCGGCGAAATCCTTGCCAAAGGAGAGCGGCATGCTGCGTGCAAGCTGGCTGGAAGCGGCTCCTTCGCTGTTGCAGGCTATCGAGCAGTCTCCGGCTATTTTTTTGCTCA